>DCPZ01000108.1:23565-24591 GCA_002323795.1 Flavobacteriales bacterium UBA1531
ACCATGGGCGGCGCTGTGCGTGAGTTTAGGAATGCGACCGATCAGATCCAACGTGAAATATTGAGCAGTACCGACGGCATCAAGGAGGAGGTCGATAAGGTGCGGAAGGCAGCCGATGCAGCAGACCCATTCAATTCACCTCCCGCGCGTCCAAAGCCTCAAGCATCGAACTCACCAGACGTTGCTTCAGAAGATGAAGTCACTGACAAACCCAACTCCTGAATGGGCATTCTATTTCTGATTGCGGGGCTCGTGTTGTTGGTCCTGAGCGGTGACGGCTTGGTGCGTTTCGCATCGGGCTTGGCCATCAAAGCCTCCATCCCGCCCGTAATTGTGGGCTTGACCATTGTTTCAATTGGGACTTCAGCTCCGGAGATCATTGCATCGGTGCGGGCTGCTTTGGAGGGGAACCCTGGCATTACTGTGGGCAATGTCATCGGCTCCAACATTGCGAACTTGGCCTTAATCTTAGGTGTAACGGCCTTGATTCACCCCGTGCGGGTCGATCGATCCTTGACACGCACCGACTGGCCCGTATTGGTGGCGGCATCGCTGTTGTTTTGGTTTTTTGCGCGCAATGGCAGCCTTGAAACCTGGGAAGGAGGAATGTTGCTTGCGGGAGGCATCGGGTTGCTGATCATGCTCTACTTCCGAAGCCGTTTTGCGAACAAAACCGACCAAGCACTGACGGAAGATCTGGACGAGCAAAAAGATGCAAGCCGGTCAATTTGGATGTTGCTTGGGGGCATCGTCGTCGCGAGCATCGGGCTTTATTACGGCTCCGAATGGTTCATCGAGGGCGCACGGCAACTGGCCAAACAAATGGGCGTCAGTGATCATGTCATTGGGTTGACCGTAGTGGCTTTTGGCACGAGTGTGCCGGAGTTGGTCGCTTCAGGCATCGCCGCTTGGAAACGAGAATCCGATTTGGCCCTTGGAAACCTCATCGGTTCCAACATCTTCAACATCTTCTTTGCTGCGGGATTGTCTTCTAGCATCATCGCATTGCCCGTGGATGGGCAAGCC
>DCPZ01000108.1:24967-27225 GCA_002323795.1 Flavobacteriales bacterium UBA1531
ATGATGTGGCACAAGTCATTGGTGCATCGCTGGAAAGGGGTCGTTCTCCTCCTGGCTTATCTCGTCTACATGGTATGTATAGGCGGCGGATGGACAGAAGGATTCGTGAACTGAAGACGTGTGATCGACTCCCGATGAGAAAGGAAATCATACTGCGAGCAGGTCCCAGCACCTGCTGGGTCATCCGCGGAGCATTTGACGAAGTACCGCTGGCCCATTGGACGGAATCCATTCCTTGGCAGCAAAACAGCATTCGGATGTACGGCAAGACGCACCCCGAACCGAGACTGACGGCTTGGATGGGCCCGGCTTATCGGTATTCGAGCGTACAGTGGCCTGCTGCCCCCTTCACAGATGAGATGCGCCGGTTTGTGAAGGAGGTGGAAGTCCACACTGAGACCGCCCGTTACTTCAATGCCTGCCTCTTCAACCAGTACCGAAACGGGCAGGACTCCATGGGGTGGCACCGCGACAACGAACCCGAAATCAATCCCAGCTGCATCGCCAGCGTGAGCTTCGGGGCGTCGCGGGATTTTGTCATCCGGCATCGCACCACGAAGCAAAAGTGGCTCGTTCACCTGTACCATGGCGACCTGCTTGTGATGGAGAATTTGCAAGACGCCTACGAACATGCGCTCCCCAAGCGATTGCGCGTGGGTGAGCCGCGCATCAATTTGACCCTGCGGCGGATCCTCAGCCTTTGAGGGATCTAGGAAGAAACACAAATCGGCCGCCCCCTCAAAGGGAGCGGCCGATTGTCATTTCTTTAAAGAATCAAAGGGACAAGCCCCCAGAAAGAAATCGTTTCAATCCCTAAAATCTTCTATTTCCGAAGATTACCTTTGAAATGAAACTTTAGTGAAACTCATGTCCGTTCATCAATCTGCCAAACGCATCACCACCCAGGTGCTTGCTGAAATGAAAGCCAATGGCGAACCCATCGCCATGCTCACGGCCTATGATTACTCCATGGCGACCATCGTCGATCAAGCCGGTGTCGACGTGATACTCGTCGGAGACAGCGCATCGAATGTGATGGCCGGACATGAAACCACTTTGCCCATCACACTGGATCACATGATTTACCATGCGTCAAGCGTGGTGCGTGCCGCGAAACGCGCGCTCGTAGTCGTGGATTTGCCCTTTGGCACCTACCAAGGCAATTCAAAAGAGGCTTTGAATTCTGCCATTCGCATCATGAAGGAAAGCGGCGCACATGCTGTAAAGTTAGAGGGCGGTCACGAAGTCAAGGAGAGCATTGAGCGCATCCTGACTGCAGGCATTCCCGTCATGGGCCACCTCGGGCTCACGCCGCAATCGATTTACAAGTTTGGCACTTACACCGTGCGAGCAAAGGAGGAGATGGAAGCGGACCAATTGCGCGCAGACACGAAGATGCTCAATGACATTGGTTGTTTTGCAGTTGTTTTCGAAAAAATCCCCGCGCATCTCGCACAAGAAGCCAGTGCTTCTGTCGCGTGCCCAACCATTGGCATCGGTGCGGGAAGCGGTTGCGACGGACAGGTCCTTGTATTGCATGACATGCTCGGTATCACTCAAGCCTTCAGTCCCCGGTTCTTGCGCCGCTACCTCGACATGGGTGAACAAATGAACGGTGCAATTCAACAGTACGTAAAAGACGTGCGCAGTCGCGATTTCCCCAACGAATCGGAGCAATACTGAGCCCCGTGCCATGAAGCACAAATCAGACGATCAAGGCTCATCCGATTCGCACACGTGGGCCCGAAAGCCCAAGGCGCCCATCGTCATGAGCAACGTTGACAACCTGCAGGTGCTTTATGAAGACAATCATTTGATCGCTGTCAACAAGCGATCCTCTGACATCGTACAAAGCGACTCCAGCGGTGACATCACCCTGTGCCAAGTGGTCGGCGAATACATCAAGAAGAAATACAACAAGCCGGGAGATGCCTTCATCGGCACGGTCCACCGGCTCGACCGTCCGGTGAGCGGCGTCATTTTGTACGCGCGCACATCCAAAGCCCTGTCGCGTTTGACCAACCTTTTTCGATTGCGCGACATTCAAAAAACCTATTGGGCAGTGGTCCGCCCCGGACCCGAGCAACCCGAAGGACACATCGTCAACTATCTGGAGAAAAACGAACGCATCAATAAGAGCTTCGCCTACAATCAAGACGGGCCGGGCCGTAAACAATCGGAATTGACCTACTGCGTCGTCGGACGGTCAGAACATTACTCATTTGTAGAAGTGAAACCCAAAACCGGGCGGCATCATC
>DCPZ01000015.1 GCA_002323795.1 Flavobacteriales bacterium UBA1531
CAACCGAAATTGCGACATAGCCCATGCGAGCATAGCGCTCACACATCTCAACGACTACGCTATCTTGACGGGTCCCTTGCGTTCCTCCATTGACATATTGAGGCAGGAAATTACCTGAGTGGAAAAACAAGAATACAGGTCGATCCGTTTCTGAATCACCCGCTGGCTCATACACATCCATCAAAAGTGATTGAGGCGCTGGCGGGAGGCCCTGAAGCGCTGGAATGATTGTGATGTTTGTGCCATACTCAACATCGTAGGTCACGCTCACATCGTCGAAAATATCATCAAGATATCGGGTCTGGGCTTGCATTTGAAGCACCGCGAAGGACGCAACAAGTGCGCTGATCAGTAATTTTTTCATCAGATTTGGTTCTCTGGTTAGGTCTTAATTTCGCTTGAAAGGTAGGAAAAAAAAGACGGACAGATCAAAAATGCTCCGCTTTATGCCGACAATATTGGCTTTTGACGCATATAATGAAGCATTCAGGCTGCTTTCTGGCTGAATTATTTTTTCTTGTGATTGAATTCATACAGGAGGCTTGCATAGAGCATTCGCCCTACAAAAGGCCCTCCATATGCCTCGACGTGAATGTTTTGCAATAAGTTCGATCCGCCGAGTTTGAGCGTGGTGTTCAATTTTTGGAAATTGGCGTTGACTTGCGCATCCAACAAATCATAGGTCGGCACGAATCCTGTGAATTGAGGGGAGCCTTCAAACACAAATCCTTGAATCCATTTGTAGTTTACGCCAAACCCCCACGTCGACTTTCCTTTCAATTTTAGATCTCGTGCCGTTAAACTAAGATTGTACTTGTGCTTTGGCGTATTGAATGCTGGAATGATTGGATCATTCACGTCCGTCTTGACCAACTCATTCCAACTGTAATTTCCAGCGAGCATGAAATTATTATCGAGGTAGTAGTTCAAGCCGATTGAAGCGCCTTGCGTTTGAACTTCACTTGTTGAATTGGCCGCATACCGATAGACATCGACGGCTCTCGGAGATTGCTCATTTCCGATAAAAAGAGCGTCGAGGCCAATGTTATATCCTATGAAATCTTCATAAATACTGAAGTAATAGCCTGCATCTAAGTATACTTTTTCTCCCAGTGTGGTTCGGTAACCAACTTCAAAAGTCTTCACGCGCTCCGGGCGAATGGGATCAATATCAAAATAAACAAGGGTGTCACGGTTCAGGCTGTATTGACCCGAAGCCGCATTTGCACTGTTCCGGAAATCAATAAAACTGGCTACGGTTATTAAGCTATCTGCACCTTCGAGATTACCAACCAACGTTGCAGGTCCCACATCAAGCCACAAATATTGATCAGCCAAAGTTGGGTTACGAAGGGCGGAGCTGAAGCTCACTCGCAGGTAATCTTGTTCACGTGGCGAGAAAACGAAGGACGCTGCAGGCGAGTATACCCAATCAAAATTTTGGTTCTTATCGGCACGAATCGTAGCAGTCGCAATCAAACGGTCTTGTATAAATCGGCGTTTTATACCGGTATAAAATCCTACCTCCTGGTTGACGATGCGCTCACTGGTCGTGTCACTGAAGATTGTCCCATCGCTCCAAGGAGTGTAGCGCCTGTAATTCCCACCCACTCTAATCTCCTCCAAGCCTTCTGGATTGAATATGTATTCCCCGTGAACGTGAGATAAGCTCGACTCGTCGAAGAAACGTGTGCCTTCTTCCTCACTATTATTCTTTGCTGCGACGAGTGCATTAAATTCATTCGTGAATTCTGGTGTACCTGGCTCAAGGTATCCAAGAGGAGACTCCGCTACATCACTGAGTCCAGCATAACCTGACTCAGCCCATGTTCGAACTTGATCATGCCAAACTTCCAATTGCTCTGCATTATTGGCATACCACGCCGCAACATCTTCTGGATCGATTGTGTAGGTTGGAATGCCATCGATCCACTCAAGGACTCCTTCTGGAAAAGTCACATCAATTTGACTAGCAATGCTATCAGCCCAGTACTTGTAGTAAACCTTCGAATAGTTGTAATCTGACCTCGTGTTTTCTTGAAGTTTTAATGCTGTCGCATAAGGATCGAAGGAATTTCCTGCATCCTCACCCGTGCGATAGGCTCGAACAAACCATTTGCCTGGTTTTCGCACCTCAAGCTTGTGCTGATAGAATTGAATGTCCCTAAGGCTAAAGCGATTATCGCCTTGGTAAACCGTGGTTCCAAAACCAGAATTAAAACCGTAAATCAATTCGGGACTATCATAGGTTTCATCGGGCTGCAGACGCCAATGAAGCGCAGTACTAAACTTCAGGTTCTCTGTATTATAATCTACGAGGTCGGTTTCTTTGTATCCCGACCGAAAAAACGTACCCAACCCCCGGGCGTTGCTACTTCCATCACCAGAATAGTCAAACGTGTTGCTATACTCATCTCCATAAACATTCACTGCGTCATACCCCCCAGGATTGCTCGCATCGAGGAGTGAACCATCGACCGGTGAATAGTTGTTGGCCTCCCAATCATATGCAGTCATACGATATGCGTTGACTTTAACGCCTAAAACGGGGTTTCCATCTTCATTTGTCGTGTAATCTGCATACCGAAAGGCCAATTCGTTCAATTCCCTCTCACCCACGCGCAATGAAGCGGTGACACCAGGGAATTGAAAAGGTGACTTGGTTTCCATAGAGACCACACCATTGAAGGCGCCCGGGCCATAGAATGCCGAACTCGCTCCCGCGACAATATCCACATTCTTGACGTCCAAATCCGATGCTCCCAAAAAGTTGCCCAAGGAAAAATTAAGCCCCGGGCTCTGGTTATCTACTCCATCAATCAGCTGCAGGGAGCGCACTGGTGAAGTCGAATTGAAACCACGGGTATTGATGATTTTAAAACCCAAACTCGCCGAAGTCACATCCACACCTTTTAAGTTGCCGAGTCCTTCATAAAAGGACCCACTGGGAGCTTCCTTAATCGCGATCACGTCCATCGATTCAATAGTGAGCGGGGCTTGCTTCTGTTGCTGACTGATTCGATCCCCAACAACCTCTGCGGCCTCAATCAAGACTTGGTCAGGAATCAATTTAATTGTGATTCGCGACGAAGCATCCATAACAGTAACTTTTTTCATACTGTAGCCAATGAAGCTGACTTGCAAGTTCACAGGATATTGGTCTACCGGTAAGATGAACTGCCCATCAAAATCGGTGGTGACCCCTTGAGTCGTGCCTTCAACGAGAACATTCGCTGAAAAAATCGCATCTCCAAGTTCACCATCAATCACACGTCCTCGAAGCATTTCTTGTGCCGAAAGTGCCTGCGAAAACAGGACGATAAAAAGGATAGAAATGGATCGCAACATAATCTTGGTTTTTGAATCAAGTTCCAAGAAACGTCAAAAACATGGAGCGAAACAGAATTAACGTGTCTGAATTACAAACATTTCGACCATTCAGAGGGATTAGGCGCTGGCTTCCAGCAAAATCAAAACTTGATCATCGATGTTTACCTCATCCCCCAATCGCAACTTGCGGCGTTTTCTACTTTCTAGTTCGCCATTGACTTTGATCAGTCCATCCTGTACCATCATTTTGGCTTCGCCACCCGTGGCCGCGTGACCAGTTGCCTTTAGCAATTGAAGCAAGTCGATGAACTCCGTCTTCAGACCAAATTGTTCGTTGGTCATCTTCAGCCGAATCGATTCGGTTCTGCCTCGATCATGATCGCCATCACAGCCTCATAAATATCCTCAGCGTTAGGTTTTGCATAATAATCTCCATCCGTTCCGTATGGCGGAAGATGGGGTTGCGCCGTGATTGTTTTGGGAGCAACGTCGAGGTACTTCCAAGCGCCTTGGCGATTCAAGATATCTTCCATGATATAGGCACTTGCTCCTCCAGGAACATCTTCGTCGACGACCAAAAGCCGGTTGGTTTTTCCAACTGAAGCAGCACAAACGTTTTGATTGTCAAATGGGAGAAGGGTGCGCGCATCGATAAGTTCGACGAGGATACCAACCCTTTTCAATCGCTCTGCGACTGAAACGGCAATGTTAAATGTGGATCCGTAGGAGACCAATGTGATATCCTCTCCCGCCTGCACAACTTCAGGAATTCCCAAAGGCACTGTGAATACGCCCATGTTTGCAGGAACCAGCTCTTTGGATCGATAACCATTCAAGCACTCCACCACCACGGCAGGCTCTTCTGCTTGCAACAACGTGTTGTACATGCCTGCGGCTTCTGTCATGTTACGAGGGACACAAACATGCATTCCACGCAGGGAATGAATGATGGCTCCCATTGGAGAACCACTGTGCCAAATTCCCTCGAGCCGGTGCCCGCGGGTACGAATGATAACAGGCGCTTTCTGACCGCCGCAAGTGCGATAACGGACTGTAGCAGCGTCATCTCTCAAGATTTGCAAGGCATAATAAAGGTAGTCGAGGTATTGGATTTCGGCAATCGGTCTGAACCCACGAAGCGCAAGACCGATGCCTTGGCCAGCAATCGTACACTCACGGATTCCGGTATCGGCAACACGGATTTCGCCGAATTTTTCCTGCATGCCCTCCATGGACTGATTGACACCACCTATCCCGCCTGTATCCTCGCCAAACGTCAACACTTCTGGATACTTTTCAAACAGCGCTTCAAAATTCTTCTGCAAGATTTGTCGGCCGTCGGCTTGCTCATTCGATCCTGAATAGTCAGGCCTTACAATCGGCACTGCCAGAGCCGAATCATCGGAAGCACTGTACAAATGCTTGCTGTATCGTTCACGATTTTCTTTACCATACGCATCGGACCAACGCAACAAAGCTTCGGATGCAGGTGTGCGGTGAGGTCCGGCGCTTTGAAGAGTCCGGCGCGCTGCACCGTGCAGCTCCGCTCTTCCTGGAAATACAGCGTTTCGCAAACCTGCGATTTCAGGTGATTCAGGTCCATCAACTTCACTGATCAATTCAATCACTTCTTCAAGTTCACTATCAAACGAAGCACGAAAATCCGCCCAAGCCGTTTTCTGTTCTGTGCGAACCTCTTTTTTAACCGTTTTCCGCAGTTCATCCAGTTCTGCTCGCGTCACGGCTCCTTCGAGCAGTAAAAACTTCTCAAATTGATGGATGCAATCAAACTCTTCCGCCCATGCCATGCGCTCTTTGGATTTGTAACGCTCGTGCGAACCAGAAGTGCTGTGCCCTTGAGGCTGCGTCACCTCCTCCACATGCACGAGGACGGGCACATGTTCCTCTCGGCAACGCTTCGCCGCTTGCTCGTATGTGCTGACCAAGGAAGGGTAGTCCCAGCCTTTGACACGGTAAATGACAATTCCGTTTGTTTCTTCTTCCTTTTGCAGACCACTCAAAGCAAGCGAGATGGACGCTTTCGTTGTCTGGTACTTTTTTGGAACGCTGATGCCGTAGCCATCATCCCAAACATTCATCAGCATCGGCACTTGAAGCACCCCTGCTGCGTTCATGGTCTCCCAAAACGGACCTTCTGAGGTGCTTGAATCACCGATGGTACCGATGGCAATTTCATTTCCACCTCGGGTGAATTGCTTTTTCGCAGCAGCGGTTTCAGGCAACGCTCTGTACAACTTCGAGGCTTGAGCCAAACCCAGTAATCGAGGCATTTGACCGGCTGTGGGACTGATATCCGCCGAACTATTGAAGCCCTTGGTTTGATCGAGCCACTGGCCTTGATCATCCAGCAGACGGGTTGCAAAGTGCCCTCCCATCTGACGTCCTCCCGAAATAGGCTCACGTTGCAAATCCGTATCAGCATAAAGCGCCGCAAAGTACTGACGAACCGAGAGTAACCCTTGGGCCATCATCAACGTCTGGTCTCGATAATATCCTGACCTCCAATCGCCCGGCTGAATGATTTTGGAAAGTGCGATTTGCGCCAACTCTTTGCCATCGCCGAAAATACCAAACTTGGCCTTTCCGCCGAGCACCTCTTTCCTCCCCAACAATGATGCCTCTCGGCTCATGCACATCAAGCGATAATCGTCCAGCAAGGCCTGTCGAAAATCTGTGACGGAAGCAGAAACATTAGCTGCATCTTTCGTGTCATCTGTGAGCTTCATGACGCGAAAATAGTGCAAGTCCGACCAAGCAAGTCATGTCAAAGGCACAGAGGAAAAAAAAATCACGAATCAAAGGAGAAAACCGCTTCCTGCAGCTAGGCTGAAATACGTGCGAAATCCACGGCCACTGCCGTTCCTAAACGTACGTTGTGCTGCACCAAAGCGCGATTGGCCTGAAGGCTTTTTCCTTCCGTTTTCTCATTGACGAAACGCAACAGAAATGGCGTCAAATCTTTGCCTGTAATACCTTGGGCATGGGCTTGCGCAAGGCCTTCATCAATGGCTTGCTGCACTTGTTTGGGATCCGCTGAAAATTCAATCGGAATGGGATTGGCAATGAGAAAACCACCCTCAAGTCCCAAGGACCATTTGGCCCGCATGGCGATTGCCATTTCTTCTGTATTGTTGACGCGATGAGGAGCCTTGAGCCCACTTTTGGGTGTGAAAAATGAGGGGAATTCATCCGTATCAAATCCCACAACCGTGACGCCAGCTGTTTCCAAGGCCTCAAGGGTTTTGGACAAGTCCAAAATCGATTTCGCTCCTGCACTTACCACAGCCACTGAGGATTTTGCAAGTTCCGGTATGTCCGCTGAAATATCCCAAGTTTGGTCCACTCCGCGGTGCACCCCTCCGATGCCTCCCGTCGCAAAAACGCGTATACCCGCTAGTTCGCATCCTATGAGTGTCCCACTCACTGTGGTTGCTCCGAGTGTGCGGCGAGCGAGAGCCAGCGGCAGATCGCGTCGAGAGACCTTGAGCACTCCTGGCTGTGTGGCAAGTGCTTCTAAATCTGAATCCGAACAACCCACTTGTAGTTTCCCATTCACCACAGCCACTGTAGCTGGAACCGCTCCTCCATCTCGCACGATGGCCTCTAACTGCTGTGCCGTTTCCAAGTTTTGAGGATACGGCATCCCATGCGCTACAATCGTCGACTCCAGTGCAACGACCGCTCGACCTGCGTCAAGTGCATCTTGTACCTCCGGGAGAATGTTTAGGAAATCATTCATTTTACCAAACCGTGGCTTCATCCATGGATTTCCAAAGCGCATCTTTCAATTCCACCAATCCCATTTGAGCTACGCTAGAGAAAAACAAGGGACTGAATTCTCGAATCTCGCTGTGAATGGCTTCTTTCAATTCATCGTCCAGCATGTCGCATTTTGAAATGGCCAACATGCGGTTTTTCTTCAACAAATCAGGATTGTACTTTTCCAATTCTGCGAGGAGGGTTTGGTACTCCTTGGCAATGTCATTGCTATCTGCGGGAACAATGAATAGCAAAACCGGATTGCGTTCGATGTGGCGCAGGAATCGCAAGCCCAATCCCTTTCCTTCTGCAGCGCCCTCAATGATTCCGGGTATGTCAGCCATGACAAAAGAGCGATCCTCGCGATAAGCGACCATTCCCAAGTTTGGCTTGAGCGTTGTAAATGGGTAATTGGCAATTTCCGGTTTGGCTGCGCTAACCACAGACAACAAAGTTGATTTGCCGGCATTGGGGAAACCCACTAGGCCGACATCTGCAAGCAGCTTCAATTCCAGAATTTTCCATTCCTCCAATCCTGCCTCCCCCGGCTGAGCATACGTTGGTGATTGACGCACTGAAGACTTGAAGTGATCGTTTCCACGCCCGCCCTTACCTCCTTTCGTAAGAATAACCTCTTGACCCTCATCCAAGATTTCCATCAAGACTTTTTCCGTCTCCGCATCTTTAACAACCGTCCCCAGTGGAACATCGATGTAAACGTCAGCTCCGTCGGCTCCGTGCTTGTGTTGCCCGCGGCCTGTGTCCCCATGGCCAGCGATAACGTGCCGAGCATATTTGAGGTGAAGTAAAGTCCAATGCTGTTTGTTACCGCGAACAATCACGTGACCTCCTCGGCCTCCATCACCTCCATCGGGTCCACCTTTGGCGGTCATGCGGTTTCGCATAAAGTGTGCGGAACCTGGACCTCCGCGTCCTGAGCGACAACAGATCTTTACGTAATCTACAAAGTTCTCACCTGACATGGCGCTGATTCAGTGCTCGATGGCCGCTTTCAATCTATCCAAAATCTCATCAATCGTGCCGAGGCCATCAATGCCTGTGAATTTTTCTTGCAAAGCATAATGTCCGGCAACGGGAGCAGTCTCAGCCTTGTACACATCAATGCGCTTTTGGATGACCTGCGGATCTGCATCATCGGGACGACCGCTCGTTTCTGCGCGAGCGAGCAGGCGTCTCTTCAACTCGTTTTCTTCCACTTCTAAAGCTAACATACACGTCACTGGCGTTTTTCGAGCGTCCAAAAAGGCGTCCAAGGATTCAGCTTGTGCTGTTGTGCGCGGAAAACCATCGAAAATAAATCCCTTGGCATCTGAGTGCTTGTTCACCTCAGATTCCAGCATGCGGATGGTCACATCGTCCGGAACGAGTTGGCCCTTATCCATGAAGGATTGGGCTTTTTGCCCGAGCGCGGTATTGCCCTTGATGTTCGACCTAAATATGTCTCCAGTACTGAGGTGAACCAGTCCATAAGCCTCGACCAAATGAACGCTCTGCGTTCCTTTTCCTGCGCCCGGAGGGCCAAATAAAACAATGTTTAGCATGATCTTTCTCTTAGTAACACCCTACTTTAAACAGATGCCAAGGTCTGCGGTTCAAGGCCGTAAAGGTACTGCATGGAAACAGAACCTCACACGTTGCAGGAAAGGCATCCCCGAACCGATTGGATGCGTTAACTTCGCGGCGAAATCAACACGCACTTCCTTCTCAGCAAGGAGCATTGAAGCAAAGACATGAAGTACGACGTAATTGTTCTTGGAAGCGGCCCCGGTGGATATGTTACAGCCATTCGGGCCAGTCAACTTGGCTTAAAAACAGCCGTTATCGAGCGGGAAGCATTGGGAGGCATTTGCCTCAACTGGGGATGTATCCCAACCAAAGCACTATTGAAAAGTGCCAACGTATTCGAGTACATCGAGCACGCGGAAGATTATGGAATTTCCGTTGCGAGTCCCAAAGCCGACTTCAAAGGCATGGTTGCTCGTAGCCGTGGCGTTGCAGATGGCATGTCAAAGGGTGTTCAGTTTCTGATGAAGAAGAACAAAATTGACGTGATCATGGGCAACGGCAAATTGCTCCCAGGCAAGCAAGTTGAAGTGACTGCGGAAGATGGTTCTGTGCAGACGGTTTCGGCCGGCCACATCATCATCGCCACAGGAGCTAGAAGTCGACAATTACCGAGCATTCCACAAGACGGAAAAAACATCATCGGATATCGCGAGGCGATGACCTTGCAGAAACAACCCAAGAGACTCGTGGTGGTCGGCTCCGGAGCCATTGGCGCGGAGTTTGCGTATTTCTATAATGCCATCGGTACGGAAGTCACCGTCGTCGAATACCAAAACCGCATTGTGCCTGTCGAGGATGCCGACGTGAGCAAACAACTTGAAAAGAGCTTCAAGAAAACAGGAATCAAGGTAATGACCTCATCAGAAGTCATAAGCGTTAGCACCAAAGGTGGTGAACAAACGGTCACTGTCAAAACCAAGAAAGGCGAAGAGACCTTGAAATGTGACGTGGTTTTGAGTGCCGCCGGGGTCATCTCCAATCTTGAGAACATCGGCCTCGAAGAAGTGGGCATTGTAGTTGACGGAGGCAAAATCGTCGTCGACGATTTTTACGCGAGTAACATCCCGGGCTATTATGCCATTGGTGATTGCGTTCCCGGACCAGCCTTGGCGCACGTCGCCTCAGCTGAGGGAATCACATGTGTCGAGAAGATTGCGGGACAATCCCCAGAGCCTATCGACTACGGCAACATACCAGGTTGTACCTATTGTTTCCCTGAAGTGGCGAGCGTAGGCATGACAGAGACGCAAGCAAAAGAAGCCGGACACGACATAAAAGTGGGTAAATTTCCATTCTCGGCATCCGGAAAAGCAAGCGCTTCCGGCCACAAAGACGGATTCGTCAAGCTCATCTTCGATGCGAAATATGGTGAGTTACTCGGTGGACACATGATTGGCGCGAATGTCACGGAAATGGTTGCTGAGCTGGTCGCATTGCGAAAGCTGGAGACCACAGGCCACGAACTCATCAAAACCATTCATCCGCATCCGACCCTCAGCGAAGCGGTCATGGAAGCTGCAGCCGCAGCTTACGACGAGGTGATCCATTTGTAAGCGTTTAACATGTCGGAAATCAAAAAAGGCGCTCCGTATCGGGGCGCCTTTTTCCATCCTAGCGACGAAGTGTAATGTGCATGCAACTTTTCTCTGGAATCACCAGAATTCTGCCTTTTTTTTGGAAGCTGCGCAGAACATTTTGAATGGCCCGTGTCGGCGCCGAACAATCCGAATCGTTGCTTGGACGATCCGTGTAGGCAATGTCAAAAGAAGCGCCGTAACTGTGGGTGGAGGTCCCGTTGAATGCGTTGTAGTTGCGTCTTCCAAGCCGCGATTGCTGCCGCTCCGTGCGGGTCAGGCTGGTCACTCGAAAGCGTGTGCCCTCACTACCAGATCCTTCCAATTCATCGGCAAATGCATTTCCCATATCCATTAACAATTCCTGCACCTCGGGCAGCAGAACCGCGTAGCTGTGTGACAAAGCCGTAATGTGATATCCTCTTCCATCATGAACAGGAACGAGATCCCCTCGTCGTTTACCAGCTTCCATCTCGCTTTTGTTCTTGACGAAGAAACTATTTGGCAAATTCCGCGCCGCAACCTGGTGATCCGTATAGGGGTTCTTAGGGAGTTTCAATACGTGACGATTGCAGCTGCATGGCTTGATTTCCTCGTCTTCCTCAGCTGGATTTGACCTTGCCTCTGAGCGCACCTCAGATTGCGTCAGACGCTCAGGAATCTCCTGCATACCATTGACATTCAGCTCATCAGTGGTGGTCAAGGCCTCACCGGGATGCTCCAAAGCAACCCCTTCATCCGCGGAGGCAGAATCTGGTGCCAACCACGAAGCAAGGGAAACGATCAGAACCATAAGGGTCCCGCCCACAACGGTAATTCGATCCCAACGGTATTTGCGTCGCCTGACTTGCATGCTGCAATATCCGAGGAATTTGGGGGCATCTAGACATGACCATCTCCAAAAATCCCCACAATCCCTTATGGAAAAACGAACAATCACCTGAACTGCAATCGCTGTAACCTTTGCGGTTGGATTTCGTTACCACTACCAAAAGAATGATCATGTTAGGCATCGGCGCAAAAGTAACACACCCCACACACAACGAAGGAGTAATATTTGGAACCGACGGCGACTTTTGGAGGATCTACTTCCGAGATATTGGGGAGAAATCCATCGCAAAAGAATTCAAAGGACTTGAGGTCATTGAGGCCGCTGAAGACATGAACCAACCTGATGTTAGTGATATCATGACAGCAATGGAACACGTTCTGGGTGATTTTGCCGATCGCATTCGCGGTGAAGAGCGACCCGAAAGCATCGAAATCAGCGATCGATGGGATGGTGGGACGCTGATCATTCAACCGTCGGCAGAAGGGTTGAAATCCAAAGAGGTGCCGGTCGGTGCGTTTTTTCACAAGATTGTGATGACCCGTGATCGGCTGCGTGTGCTTGAGGCGAAAATCAATGCGCACCCGAAACTAGTGGATTCCGACAAACTCGATTTGCAGCAATACATCACGAAGATTTACGGCTCCCTAACCACCTTCAATGTGCTTTTCAAGTACAAGGAAGATTGGTTTGTTGGTGAGAAGAAGTAATCGGATTGCTTCCTCGACGGGATTGCGCAGCCGCTCTTGATTTTCTTACCTTGACCCGCAAACCACAAGGCCAAGGGCATGAATCGAATTGTTTTCGCCATTTTAAGTCAGTTGAATCGGCTGTTATTGCCCCGATTCTCAAAGAGACAAGACTTGACCCAACTCAAGAAGTGGGAGCAAGCACTTGTGGGGTGGAAGATGTGGGTGACCTACCGTCACCTTGATGCCCAGCAACAGGAGCGACCATCATGAGTGCACAAAAAGGGAGCTGGATGCAGGTCATTGGACCGGGCATCCTTTTTGCATCCACAGCCATAGGCGTGAGTCATTTGGTCCAATCAACGCGTGCAGGAGCACTCGTGGGGTTCGGACTGGTTTGGGCCGTTGTGGCGGCTAACGTAGCGAAATATCCCTTTTTTGAATTTGGAAGCCGCTACGCAAATACAACCGGTGAATCACTCATCGAAGGCTACCGATCCATGGGGAAATGGGCGGCTTGGCTCTACCTCGCGATTACTCTGAGCACCTGCTTTTTTGTCATGGGTGCAATAGGCATCGTCACCGCCTCGTTTCTGGACAATCTCTTCAATATTTCAAACGCCACAGGCATCAACGCCACGCCCTATGTTGCCGTTGTCGTCTTTCTTATATCAACCACTGTGCTCGTGTTGGGGAAATATGGCGCGCTCGACTCTTTGATTAAAATAATTGCTGCCGTTTTGCTTATCAGCACAGTCGGTGCGTTCATAGCTGCGCTCGCACACACCCCACTTTCGGCGGTTCCTGCTGCGCCAGTGGATTTCACCCCATGGTCAGGTGCGGGATTGGCCTTTCTCATTGCACTCATGGGTTGGATGCCGACCGCAGTTGACTTGAGCACGTGGAACAGCATTTGGACATTGGAACGCATCAAACAAACGGGTTACCATCCTCCGCTCAAAGATACCATTCGCGAATTCAACATTGGCTTCATTTTCTCGGCGGTGTTGGCGCTGATATTTCTGGCTTTGGGTGCGCTTCTTTTCTATGCGAATCGCGTTGAGTTTCCAGAAGGAACAGCGGCATTCGCTTCTGGCGTGGTTCAATTGTATACCGAAGCCATTGGTTCGTGGAGTTGGTGGATCATCGCCACCGCCGCTTTTTCAGCCATGCTCGGCACCTGCATTGCTTGTTTGGACGGTTATGCGCGCTCCCTGGCACGCTCCATTGCAACCCTTCAACCGGTGGCAGTCTCCGCAAACATCCGGCACGAGCAGTGGAGTTTGATTGCAGTCGCCATTGGCGCCTTGAGCCTCATCTTGCTGTTCCCCAGCGACATCCGAGTCCTGGTGGACATTGCCACAACCCTCAGTTTTCTTGTCGCCCCATTGGTCGCCGGAGCCAACCTTTACCTCGTCACGCGCAGGGAATTTCCAGCAGAGGCAAAACCTCCGCGTTGGATGGTCGTCCTGTCTTGGTTTGGATTGGCCTTCCTTTCAGGTTTTAGCGGACTTTACTTCTTGGGCTAAACTTTGGACTGATGCAGTGGCCTGGAATGACTCAATGGACTCCTAAGGTGTCCACAACCTCAACGCAGAAGTCCAACTGCACTTCATTGAAGAGATCGTCGAAACCGAGCACTCGCCCTTTTATTGTCACCTCCTCAGACTTCTTCCAACTTGCCGATGCCATCGGAGTCTCCAAAGCACACACCACTCCAGGAACCAAAATCACAGCGTTCGCTTGAAGCGACTGCACCACTCCTGTCACCTGAACGACCTCGTTCATCCATTGCGCAATTTGCATTGAATCGCCATTTGCAAAACTTGCATGCATTTGGCTCGCTGAAATGAAAACGACGCTTCCTTCCTTCGAGCGGTCTGCCGCGGGGCGTCTATACTCACTCATACCAAATACCGTTGCAGCAATGATGAGAAGAGCAATGATGCCATAAACGTATTTTTTAAGGTAATTCTGCATTTTAATTTTATCCATTTGAGCCATTTCCAATCTGTCATTCACTTTGCAGCGAAGAACAATTTTGCACCCATCCAAAGCTAATCATTCGTCACCCAAGCCGAATGACAGCATGACAGCGCCGTTCGAAAATATTGGTTCACCAGGTTTGGCAACGGTGGCAACTTCATTGCAGCCTCTGCTTTGTAACTTGCTGGCACACTTCAATGTTTAAATCGATTGACCTGTGCAGACGCCCATTACCTCATCTCCTTCAAAAGTTTACTCGCTCACCCAGGTTGCGCAGTCGATTCGTCTAACCTTGGAGCGCGCGACTGCGAATCGCAGTTGGCTCGTGAAGGCAGAGATCCTAAAAATCTCAGAAGGCCTCGGACAAAAAACAGTCTACCTTGATTTGGTAGAGGAACAAGGAGGGCGGCAAACAGCCAAAATGCGCGGCGTTATTTGGCCCCAAAATGGTGCGGAAATCAGCACAGAACTCGGCGAAGACACGTCTAACATCCTCAAGGCCGGGTCTGAAGTGGTCTTCTCGGCGCGCATCCAATTCCATGAGCGCTTTGGACTCTCGTTGTTCATTGACCGTGTGGACTTACGCCACATGCTCGGTGAAATGGAGCGCCGAAAGCAAGCCACGTTGGCAAAACTCAAGAAGCTCGGCGCCTTGGACTGGAACAAACGCATTCCCTTATCCTCCTTGCCATGTAAAGTGGCCATTGTAGGATCACCTGGCACCAGTGGATTTAGAGATTTCGTCACCAAAACGATTGGGCATCCAAGGCAATTCAACATTCAAATCGAGGTTTTCGCGTCCAGTGTGCAAGGAGCGAATGCGCCCGAGCATTTGAAAAATGCACTGCTCGAAGCACAAGCCCGTGAACCAGATCTCATCGTCCTGGTTCGAGGCGGAGGCAGTAAGCTGGACTTGGATGCTTTCAACGACTTTGGCCTGTGTGAAGCCATTGCCGGCTGCACTGTTCCTGTTTGGACTGGTATCGGCCATGAATCCGATCTTGTTGTCGCTGATCTCGTCGCCCAGCGCGCCCTGAAAACGCCAACAGATGCAGCTGTGGCATTGACCGATGCGTTCGAAGAAGCCGCCTACGAACTGGAACTCATGACACAGAAGATGGAAAGGCGATTCAAGCTCTGGAATCAGGAGCAGCAGGCCCTGCTAAACCAAAACTGGAAAACGTTGGAATGGGCCGGCAAAAACATTCTAGCTCAAAGGCAAATGGAAGTCAATGCTTTCCAAAAAATGCTGTCCATTCAGGGATTCCTGCTGATTGATCGACAACGCCGATCCATGTTAGAATTCGAACGACGCTGCATGAGATCGGGGCAGCAATTCATCGAAATTGTCCGCCGTGAACTGCAAAATGACGGTCGACGCATTCACCAAGCTACGCACCAACAACTGCAGCGAAAACGCGTTGAATTAAACGGCAATCAATCTGTAATTCGGAGCCTTGATCCGTCACAGACACTCAAACGCGGCTTCATGTTGCTCAAACGTGCTGATGCACTATTGACCAAGACCTCCGAAGCCAAAACGGGAGAGGTATTGCAGTTGGAAGGATACGATGGCTCAATTCCAGTGCGCATAGAAGGCAATCCCAATCAAGTTGATTAAATTCACACCATGGCGAAAAACAACCAAGACTCAGAGGTACCCGAAAAGTTTGACGATGCGCTAGTGGAATTGCGCGGACTCATGGAATTACTCGAAAGCGATGACATCTCTGTCGACACGCTGACACAAGCCATTCGAAGAGCAGCTGTTTTATTGAAGCATTGCCAATCTCAACTCAATTCAACCGAATCAGAAATCAAAGCACTGATGGATGAATTGGGGGTGACTGGAAGCACAGATGCTTCCGCCGACGAAGATTAAGAAA
Source organism: Flavobacteriales bacterium UBA1531 (assembly GCA_002323795.1). Lineage (GTDB taxonomy): Bacteria > Bacteroidota > Bacteroidia > Flavobacteriales_D > Sanyastnellaceae > UA16. The sequence continues at coordinate 15,662 of DCPZ01000015.1, forward strand.
TTCGAGTGAGTGCCGATTAGCCTAGCGCTGCTTGCTCAATTGGTCTAAAAGTCCTTTAGCGCCATCGGAGGTGAGCTCCTTGATATCCTGTGGCATATTCTTCGAATCCTGGACAGCAGCTGCGAGCTTCCCTCGGAACGTCGTCACAAGGGCTTTGTAGGCTGCGTAATCCTCACAGCCCGCTTGAGCCTGACTCCACGCGCTCAGCTCTTCAGGTGTGCGTTCCTTGCGCATGCAAGGCGCAGTGGCTTTGGTCAAAGACTCGGTCCATTGCTTTGCAGTCCATTCAGCGTGCTCCTCAGCCAGAATACCTTCCAGTGAGGCTTTCATCTCAGCCAAGCAGGCGCAAGCATCTTCGTTTGCAGCATTCGTTGCGGTCTCTGCTGATTCAGATCCAGCACCGCAACCGAGCAATAGCAATCCCACAATCATCAAAATTCCAAAAGGCAAAACATTTCTCATAACTCAACAGGTTATCTTGATTCTAATATGCGTGTAAAGATAGTCCCTTTCACTGAGGAGTTGCATCAGCAGGCATAAACGCGTTTTCCATCACTTAAAATTGCGCAACCTCAATGGAATTTGAGCCAACACCAAAAGACAACATTCGAATTTCTTCGGTCCAGAAAGCCCAACGTGTTCTCATGGGAGAAAATTGGATCGAGCAACCGCTTCCGAGTCAAAGAACGCAACGCGTAGGCCCCTTTCTGTTGATTCACCACTGGCAAGACCACTTCCGAGGAGGTCAAGAGCCGCTAGATGTTGGTGTCGGACCACACCCGCATCGCGGATTCAGCCCAGTAACCTGCATCTATGCCGGAGCATTGCGTCACCGCGATTCATTGGGCAATGACCATGTTGTAACTGCCGGTGGTACTCAGTGGATGGACAGTGGTTCTGGCATTGTTCACAGTGAACGACCGGCTGATTCGATTGCACGCGATGGCGGAATGCTGGAAATCATTCAATTCTGGGTTAACACGCCACAAGCCAAAAAAATGAATGCCCCGTCCTATCAACCTTTGAGCCAAGAAGAGACTCCGTGTTGGTCCGAGAACAAATGGAAAGTGGCTCTCGTGCAAGGCGAATGGAACGGCAAAAAATCGCCCATTCAATCTCATCATCCCATGCGGATTGCCAATTTGCAATGCAGCGATTCAGGTGCATCCATCGATCTGCCTATGCCCAAAAACTGGATTGGAATCCTCTACGTTCTCAGCGGCACCGTGCAAGTCAGTGATGCCAGTGCATCAGGAAGGCAAATGATCGTACTAAGCACTGGAACAGCCAATTTCATTCGAATGATAGCGAAAGAAGACTGCAGGGTTCTGTTCCTTTCTGCCGCTCCATTGGACGAACCGATCGTGAGTCATGGGCCATTCGTTTTGAATACCTATGAAGAGGTTCAGAAGGCAATCCTTGACTATCACGATGGAAAAATGGGTGCTTTGGACGAGAAAATCTAAACCGTTTTCGGCCAAAAGCTTCGTTGAAAATCAGACCAACCTGACAGCAATCATTTCATCTATTTGAAACCAATGGTCTTGGTCTTATTTTAGGCATCTATTGGAGGAGGTAAAATCCGCAAGGCTAAATGACATTGATCATTGTTATTTCAACCGAATGGTATGCACTTTGTCGAGGTCTCAAAATTGCAAAAAAAGAATGCTTTCTGAAATGAATAACATCCTGAAAGTACTCGTTGGGTTGATTATTTTATGCCTCAATCCAATGGCATACGGGCAATCAGATGAAAACATTGCTCACGTATGGAACGAAGAAGTTTTGGAAGGAATCCGCAATGATTTTGCGCGGCCAACAGTGCATGCTCGAAACCTCTTGCATACCAATATTGCCATGTATGATTGCTGGAGCGCATACGATGATGGGCCATCTGAAACATTCTTCTTGGGCAAGTCATGGTCAGGCTTTGACTGTCCCTTCGACGGAATTGTGATTCCTGAGGATGAAGGCGAAATTCAATCGTCTCGCGAAGAGGCGATCAGTTATGCGGTATACAGAATCATGCAGCATAGATTCATTGATGCTCCGGATGGAGCGATCACCATGTTCAACATCAATTCGCAGATGGCCCAATTGGGGTACGATGCAGGATTCACCTCGACTGACTATCAAAACGATGGTCCAGCAGCCCTAGGCAATTACATTGCCGAAAAAATCATCGCCTTTGGAATGCAAGATGGTGCGAACGAAACAAACGGCTATGAAGCCTCTTGCTATGCTCCCATCAACCCCAACATTCAACCCGAAATGCCCGGCAATCCCAATGTCATTGACCCCAATCATTGGCAGCCAATCGAATTGACGCTCTTCATTGACCAAAGCGGCAATATTAGCACGGCCATCCCTGAATTTGTAGGACCCGAATGGGGCGAAGTCACACCATTTGCCTTGGACTCCGCAGATCTCCAACTTCTGGAGCGAGACAGCTGCACATTTCATGTGTGGAAGAACCCCGGTGAGCCGGTTTACCTTGACAGCATGTCAGTTGCCTCAGGTTTGGAAGATGAATGGAAATGGAATTTTGCGATGGTTTCTGTTTGGTCATCGCACTTGGACCCAACCGACGGCGTTATGTGGGACATATCTCCAGCAGGGATGGGCAGTGACGGCTCGTTTACAACCGATCCAGCTGAATTTGAAGATTATTACGACTTCTTCAATGGCGGCGGTGTGCATCCAGGACATGCGCTCAACCCTGTGACAGGAGAACCCTATGAATCGCAAATGGTTCCTCGTGGCGATTATGCGCGGTGCCTTGCGGAATTCTGGGCGGATGGACCGGATAGCGAAACACCTCCTGGCCACTGGTTTACCATACTGAATGACATCATGCAATACCCCGAATTCGAGTGTCGATGGCGCGGTCAGGGGCCCGTCATTGACGAATTGGAATTCACAGTCAAATCTTACCTCGCCCTCGCAGGAGCGATGCACGATGCTGCAGTTTCGACCTGGAGCATAAAAGGTTACCACGATTACACTCGGCCCGTCTCGGCCATTCGTTACATGGCCGAGCATGGTCAAAGCAGTGACACAACCCTGACCAACTACCATCCTGCTGGCTTACCGCTCGTCCCTGGCTACATCGAAGTGGTCGAAGAAAGTGATCCGCTGGCTGTGTGGAATCCCGACGCAATCGGCGAAATCAAAGTCTATGCGTGGCGCGGTCCCGACTACGTCGAAGTTCCATTCATCGATGAGGCAGGCGTGGGATGGATCTTGGCCAAAAATTGGTGGCCGTACCAACGACCGTCGTTCGTGACTCCACCGTTTGCTGGGTATGTCAGCGGGCACTCCACATTTTCCC
>DCPZ01000004.1 GCA_002323795.1 Flavobacteriales bacterium UBA1531
AATCAAAGATAATGAGCGACTCGGGCTGTTGCCACTCCGCACCCTGCAGGATTCCTCCAAGTCCACTGCTCGCGCTGTTGCTGACTTCGAGTCCAGCACCTTCTGTCATTGCCCAGTTTGCCTGCAATGCCTCCCAATTTGGATGGTCTGCATCCAATGCGCTGCAGTGCCAATCGAATATCACTTCATCCGACAGAACGCCGTGCCAAAACCGCACTTCCGCAATGGCCCCTGAATAGCTGTAGGCGCCCAAAATATCTGAGCCAAAGAACCAGCCGCTGCCCACATCGATTGCTCCGATGCCAGAGATGTCCTCTTCGCTGGAGAAGATGCCATCGGTGTACAGTCGCATCATACCATCGCGGTCAAAAGAGCACGAAAGCGTGTGCCACTGTCCATCAGAGACTCCGGCATCTCCGTTGGCGTCGGCACGTTGATTGCCATCGCCAATGTTTACCTTCCAGGCGGGGCCTGCTGGATATTCAAAGGAGAATACGAATCCGGGGTTGAGCCCATTATCCCAATCTTTGTTGCCGATGATGGCTACATCCGGCGTGGCTTCCGTTCGAATGCGGACTTCGAGTGTGAAATCTTGCTCTGCTCCCAATTGAAGCTCAGGGGCATCAGCTATGAAGACGGCGTCACCGCTGCCTTCAAAACTCAGCTCTGCAGATCCCGGTGCAATGCAGTTTATGGGGGGGGTAAGGATATCTAGGGTGTCTTTGACAATGACTTCCGGGGCTACATTGGCTCCGCTCGCAATGAAGAACATGGTCTCTTCTTCAATGGTTGTGCCTCCATGATTCACTCCAATTCCACCATGATCAGTGGACAACAAGATGAGCCAATTTTCTTCGGAATAATTCGGTCGATTGGTGAGTGAGGCAATCACGTCGGCGACATAGCCATCGGTGATTTCGATGGCATTGATGTACTGCGAAACGGCAGGGCTAAATCCAAAGCCATGGCCATTGATATCGACGTCATCGAAATGGAGAAAGAGGGCATGGGGGTTTCCTGTTTCCAAAATTGCTAAGGCAGCATCTCGCACAGCAGCATCCGTAGGTGCGTTAAAGGCATCATCTGCATCCTCTCCGAGGATGTAGTCATTGATGGGAGCCCAATGGCAAATTGAATGGGTGTTGAGTTCGGGGTTTTCGGATTCAAGTCGCTTCATGAAGGATGGAAATCCATCGAAATTGCTTCCCGTAAAATTGTTACTTGTCACCCCATGCGAATCTGACCAAACGCCACAGAGCATGGCGGACCATCCGGGACCACTGTACGTGATGTCGTTGTTGAGGGCATCCGGACTGTAAACCCCCTGGGCAATCAATGCGTCGATGGCAGGTGTTTCAGCAGCCTCAAGGCAGTCTGACCGGGTGCCATCGATTCCTATGATGAGCACACGAGCATCTGCTGTTTGGCTGAAAATGCCATTCCACAATAAACCAATTGTGAATGCAAGGACAATGAGTGTGAACTTTTTCATGGCGGCACTAAATCGTTTGAAGAGCACCTAAGTTAGTGCTGGAAAAATTAACGGCACTGTGACGGAGTCTGGACCGCTGAATACTACATGACGAAAACAATTTTTTTCCCGCGCGATTATTCCTTCACGAACTTCTGCTCGATGGTGCCGTCGTTGTACATATAAAACAGGATTTGATTTGGAGCAGCGGGTCATGTCCGATTTGGACATTTATCCGAGCGAAGAGATCATTTTCCGCTTCAATTCGGGACTGTATGTCGTCGAAGCGTCGGACAGGCAGGGCAACTTGCAAAGGCAAAAGTGGTTCATAGATTGAGTAAGAAGAATGAACGGGTCATTGGCAACTTTCGCTGTAATAAGAGAGTAAAAACAGGAGGTCTGAAACGTTCACGAGTCCGTCTTCGTTGAGGTCTGCCGTGCAGTCGATTGTGCAGCCAAATTCTGCAAGAAGAAATAGGACGTCTGCCACAGTTACGGCCAAGTCGCCATTGATGTCTCCGGGACACGCGCAAGGCTCGCAGCTTCCGTCGTCATAGTTTGCGTTGGGATTGAAATTGCAAGCAGAATCTGCGGTGCACCCGGCTTCACAATCTCCGAGAATGTTGACGTCGAGCCAATCGAGTCGAGCATCAATCCAATCACGCATGAAATCCAATTCTTCCTCATAGGTGTCGCCAACGAAGGCGTTGGGCCAAACCCATTGCCCGAGTCGCGGCCATCGTGCATGATCACGTATACTGGCCTCACCCAACAAATTTGTTAGAGAATCAATGGTGCTGTGAATGCTTTCATTGCTCCAAGCATCGGATCGGTATTCTTCCCAACGGCAGCGGGTTAAGTCCCGGTAGACGGGGTCTTCCAACATTCGTTCCCACCAAAAAGGATTCGTGTTGCCGCAATCTGTGTTCACTTCAAAACCTTCTGTTACGGCTCCCTCGCAATAGTTTGCGTTGCCCAGGCTGAGGTTGTAGTCCCACCATGGTCCCATGACAATTTTCCCTCCGTTTGAATCTTTCTGTTTGTAGAAATATGTGCTCAAGCGATAGCCGTCGATGTTTTTGGAGAGCTCGTTGATCAGATACAAATCGATGAAGGAGTGTACATCAATGAATGGCGCGTAACCGAGGTCAGGATCGGAAAAATTGGGTCCTGCCAGCGCATTTTCAAAAGATGTAATGTGATCTTCGATGTAGGCGATTTGAGGTGCATTGAGGTCGTCGATTTCGGGCTTGTGAAATTGCACGTACAAATTGTCTCCAGCCACTGTGGAATACGGCGATTGCCAACCTCCATTGAAATCACCTGTGAACTTGTCAATTTTAAGGATGTATCCCCCCGTCAATTCATTTCCTACTGTATCCTCCGGTAAAAGTGTTGCAATGTTTACCCGATTGTCATCGCGTTTGATGTTTTCCATGAGCATGTATACGCCCTTGTAGTCATAATTAATGAACAATTCGCAGTATCTGCGGCGCGGCGTGTAACGATTCAACTTTTCACCGAGTTCGAAAACCACAGCATTTCGCATGAGTGTCTTGTCGGTGTATGGACCATGGAGAATCCAGTCGTTCTCTTCGGGCATGCCCAGTAGTGACACATTGTTATTCTGTCCCTCGGCGTCTTGGGTCTCCAGAGAATAGGACTTCTTCGGAAACATTTGCGACGAGGAGCCTCGGATTTCGATCGAAATGAGTCCGTCATATTCGTTCGGGGTATCGCCGATTTGATTCAATCCAGAGGCATTATTCACAATGGACATATTGGCCAGAATCCTAGGGTCGTCTAGGATGGGTCCGTCTGACGTGATTTGGACGATCGGCAAATTGGATTCTTCCCAGTAAATGCAAGAATCATCATTTTCAGTCGCGGCAGGAACATAATTTAATGCCTCAGCGTCTGTGCAGCCGCTCACTGCAGCGCAAAGGCCATCAGTGGAGCACTGGCCAAAACAAGTGTTGACGGAAGTCAATTCGACAATGTTGTCGAGCATTCGATCGTTGTAGTTTTCAGGATGAGCACAGTCCAACCCGGCAATGTTTTCCTTGCAGCTCCAGTCGCCACAGTTTCCATTTAGGAACGTATAATAACCGGTGAAACCAGAAGGAACGGGTATGGTCACAGTCCAAATTCCATCTCCATCGCTGTCGGTCATGGGGTGGTCTCCGGCTACACCAAAGAAATTTCCTCCGGCGACAAAAACACCAGAAGGGTCAACGATTTCGTTGGCCATGTTGAGATTAAACGTAACATCATATGTGTCCTCTGCGGCCGGATTAAACCAAGAAGGAGGAGAGTCAAACCCTAGCCCATTTGCAGTTGTGCCAACCATGAGAAATGGTCGGGCAGTCAAATCTGATGAGGTGGGGTTGACATTGTGCAATTCAATGGCCAGAGTGTTGATGCCCTCAACCAAGAGAAATTCAAAGTCGAATTCGAATGATGGAGGAACTCCACCTGCGTAAAGCACCGCTTCGTGATCGGTAAGGAGATTTTGATCCCAAGCAATAAAATCACCTGGTTGACCAGCATTGCCTCGGGCAATTTCAATGCCATTGAGGTATGCAATGAATCCATCGTCGTAATCCATGAAGAAGGAAGCGTCCAGCCACTCTTCAATGTTTTCGACTTCAAATGTATGGCGCAGATAGAGGGATGTAGTTGAAGTAATCACTGTAGCGTCATCTCCATCACCGTATCCAAAACCAGAGGGGCCTTGAGGCCAGAAAGAATCGTTGAACCCCTGTGTATTCCACTCTGCATCGGGTTGCTCGGTTGGTATCAAGTAATGCCAAGATGTCCCGTCGAGCATCGGAGCTTCCCAGTGGTCCAATTCTTCTTGCGCATTCATTGCGAGCGACGTTGAAGCCAAAAGCCAGATAAATCGCATTGTATGAATGATCAAGGATGGTTTTCGATGCATTTTTAAAGATACTAAAATTTTGGTGAGGGCCATGAAATCGAAATGCGAGGGAACTATTCTCAAACCCTTCATCATGCGGTTCGTGTCTTTTTGCATTTTGAATGATGAAAACAGAGGTCCTTTGGTCTTGCGAGCCTACGAAACGTTCTTCATTCTACCTTAGAATTGTTAATTCCTTGTGCTTTGCATCATGTGATCAGGAAAAACATCTTTTCTTTGCCGCGTGGGAAGACCAATAGCCATTCGACTTCGTGCGTGCAGCGTACTGGGATTATTCCTTTGGTTATGCGTCATGTATGCGCAGAGCGCGCACGAGTGGTCACACCACAGAGCGCACCACGGAAGCAACAACGGAAATCACTCACATTGTGATCACCACCACCACCAGCCCCATGAGGAAGTTTCTTCACCTGAAGGTGTTGCTTTTGCCCCTCTTGATGAATGTGCCCTATGCGATTGGGATTGGTTTCCTGCGGGTTCGATTGGTGCGAAAAAATGGCGCCTTCCGAGCCAGCAATGGTGTCAAGCTTCAAACGAAGGAGCAGCGCATGCTGGTCACGTCCGCATCCATTCCAATCAAACAAAAAGCCACAGAGGTCCCCCTTGGAATGGCTAGGTGACTTCCTCTTTTTTCTGTTTTCCTTTTTCCCTTTTTTATGCGTGCAATTCCCTCTGCCAAGGCAGCTGGAGCTTGCAGGTATGGATTGCTTCAGAGGTTGTTTTTGGGCCTTTCCCTTGTCCTTGCGGGGACCGCGGTAGAGGCGCAAAATGTTTCTTTTTCTGAAGTTAGTGGGCACATTCTACGCAGTGAATCTCAAGTGCCACTGCAAGATGCATTGGTGGTGGCTTGGCCTTGCGGACGAACCACAACAACCGATCGATTTGGTTTTTATCAAATCGAATGTCCTGCTGAAATCGATTCCATTACTTGCACCGCTTCATTTTTCGAGACACAAACGGTCCTCATTGGGCCCGACGACCACGTGGACATTTGGATGGATCAACTAGAGGTCCAATTGGATGTGGTGGCGATAGAATCTTTGAACTCTCCAGAACCAGAAGCTTTGCGCCTGCTGGGAAGGGATTTGATGCAAGAGTTGGATCGAACACCTGGCCTTCAAAGTCTTGACCTCGGTGACGCCATGATGCAGCCGGTGGTTCGAGGTTTGATCGGTTCGAGGGTGGCCTTTCTAGAAGATGGTGTCCCTCAGCAGGGCGGGAGATGGGGAGCTGATCATGGAGTTCTGGCCGATCCCGTTCTTTACGGTTCAATGGAATGGGTTCCTGGTGGAGGTCACCTTTGGATGGGACCTGAATCAGTGGGCGGAGGCTTGCGCTTGACTGCTCCAAAAGCAAGCCAAGAATTGGGATCCTCGACGTCATGGGGAACATCCTTTCGCCAAGGCGATCAGCGCGCAAAAATGCATGCGCTACACACCATGACTAAGAAAAATCGATTTTGGTATGTGGGAGCTTCAGGCTCAGCCTTCGGAAATCAAAACATTCCACAGACCACTTTCAGTTACCTCGGCCGTACCTATGCTTTGACAGATTTGATGCTGCCCAATACTGCGGGACGATCGAACCATGCTGTGGCAGGATTGGAAAGGTCTGCGGTGAAAGGCAGAAAATTGCAAGGCTCCCTGCGGGTGTCGGATGTCGTTCAAGGTTTGTTCGCTGGTATTGTTGGCGTTCCACGCCAAGGTGATTTGGATGCCGAGACGCAGACATATCGCTCAGACATTCCTCAGCAACATGCCACTCGAATCCAGGCGACAGCCAGTTGGAAAACACCCAACAATGCGATCGGAACTTCGCGGTCGACGAAGGTTTCAGTCGCATGGAATCGCCGTTTGGAATTGGCTCCTCCACACGCTCATGGTTATGGGCCTGAACCGGACACGAATCTGAGTTTATCGTTGGACGAATGGACGGGTTTTTTGGAAACGGCAAGGCGCGGACCCCATGGCAATTGGGGGATGCAACTGGAAGGACTAGTGGTTTCCACTACTGGCTGGGAATTCTTGTTGCCGAGTCATCGTCGATTGCGCTGGTCAATTCTGGGAGAAAAAAACATCGGAATCCATCAATTTGGTGTTCGCGCAGATTTGGTTGGTACAGAACAGGCGGGGCATGAAGAGCCACTATACGATTCCGATGGATCCATTATCGGCTCCGATCGCAGGGCCGAGGCTATGCAGCGGATCATTCCCGGAGGGATGGCGTCTTGGTTGGTAAACGTTGCGCCGAGTTCGGCTTCATGGAGAGGCACTGCTTCGGTGACGGCGTATACTCGGGCACCAAGCAATTATGAGTTGGGCGCTCACGGGATTCACCATGGTACATTTCGGTTCGAAAAAGGCAATGCAAATTTGCGGTCGGAAAAGTCGCTTGAAATTCGGTTTCAAGCAAGCTCAGCGGTGAGCAGAGTAGACTGGAATTGGCGGGTTCAAGCTTTTTCCGCGATTCATCGAGACTTCATTGCCTTGGGGCCAAGTGCAACCTTTGCTCTCATATCGCATGCGGGTCAGGTTTACACATTCGATGCTGTAAATGCTTTCCGAACGGGCGCAGAGGCTTCGTTATCAAAGACAATCGGAGCATGGTCCGCATCCACTGATGGCTCGCTTCTTGGGCAATGGGATGTGGCAACGGGCTTGGGGCTTCCATTCACCACGCCAGCGCAAGTCACCACCACCATCGGACGAAGTTTGAGTAAACACCATGAATTGACCATTTCGTGCCGTGCCATTGCGGACGCAAACCTTACTGCTCGAAATGAAGCACCCACAGAAGGCACTTTGCTGTGGGGATTGGGCTGGAGCCTCGCTAGAAAATCCGGCACTTGGTCCATTAATCTGCACAATGCATCCAACACTGCATGGCTCGATCATACGAGCGCGTATCGCGCTTTGGGTCTCGTCGCGCAGGGTCGATGGATGCAAATCAGCTTCACCACTTCGGTGAAGCGCAACAATAAAATCAAATAAGGTTTTACTTATGAATTTTTCTATTTCAAACACGATTATGGCTTCGGCCTGTGTGGCCATTGTTTTCGCATCTTGCGGCAAAACAGACAATGAATTGCCAACCGTTTGTACGGAGGTAGGCAGTGAGACAAGTGTCCTCGCTGACGAGATCGAAGCCATCGCTGGAACAACAGTCACCATCACCGACGTTTTCTGCGACAATGAGGAGCTAAGTCAAGTCCGATGGGACATCCACAATGCTGCCGACCATTCGCATGCGGAAGGTGAGGCCGATGAAGGATTTGTTTTGCACAGTGGAAAAGAATGGGAACTGCTCGAAACCAATTCGCTTACTGGAACGAGCATCACAAGTTCCATTACTTTCGATATTCCACTCACAGCTAGAGGCGTATGGGACGTTGTCGTTTCATTGGTTGACGAGGCCGGCAATGCTGGAACAGACGTCGTAACTCAAATGCACATTGAGAATGATCACCTCCCTGAATTCACCCTCAGCGCTGTAGATGGTGTTGATCCGGCGACTTGGACAGGTGAGCCAGAATGGAGCGCGGGTGCGGTAGTGGTGCTTGAAGGCACTGTGGTAGATTCTGATGGTGTCGCTGAGGCGAGTATTTCCTTCGTTCGCGAATCTGATGAGTTTGTGATCTGGGAACTGAATCTTACTCCAGATAATGCTGTTGAATTTGCATTCAATGCTGAAGCGAGCATTCCTGGAGATGCCGAAGAGGGGGAGTATCACCTCGAAATGATTGCAACGGACGCAGCAGGGAATGCTATGGAGACTGGCTTCCACGTCGAAGTTGAGTAAATGTCCATCGAGTTGCTGTGCAGCACCTTAGAGAAGCTTTCTCACCCCTGAGGGTGGGGAAGCTTTTTTTTTGCAATTTCGATGTTCTGAATCGTCAACATCATGCGCATTCCACTTCTGCTTGTCAATTGCTTTTTATTTTTTGTCGCTTCGGCGCAGTATTCCATGCCACATGAGGAATCTCCGCATGAAGGAACTTGGCTGCAATGGCCGCATAATTTCACCTATGGTTCAGGTGCCGAGGATGTCGAGGCGAGTTGGGTGGACATGACCAAGGCGCTGACAATTGGGGAGCGCGTGCACATCATAGCCTATGATGCTGAACAGGTTGCGGATATTGCAAACATGCTTCAATCGGCAGATGTTAGCATGGAGCAAGTGGATTATCAGGTTTGCCAAAACGACGACTTCTGGGTTCGGGACAATGGGCCCATTTTTGTACAGGATGAGTCGGGAGAGTGGCTGATTTTGGATTGGGGTTTCAACGGTTGGGGAGGAGATGCACCCTTTGCATTGGATGATGCAGTTCCCTCAGCCATTGGAGCAAACCTCAACATTCCTGTCATCGATTTAAGCGCCATGGTCTTGGAAGGCGGCGCCATAGAAGTGGACGGGCAGGGAACCCTCATGGCGACTCGTTCGTCCATCACAGGAGAGGACCGCAACCCGGGATTGACAGAAGCCGAAATTGAGGATTACCTGAGCCAATACCTCGGAGCGCAGCAGATCATTTGGTTGGATGGTGAATTTGGAGGTACGGAAGACATCACGGATCAACACATCGATGGCTTTGTCAAATTTGTGGGGAATCACACGTTGGTGACTATGAATGATGCGGACCTCGCCTATTGGTATGTGGATTCGAGTGATCGAAACATCATTGACCAAGCTGCAAATACGGAAGGGACTCCTTACCAACGGGTCAACCTCCCGCTGACGCAGTTTCCGGTGCAGACCACCTCGGGTCAAAATGTGGGGTTTCGCAGCAGCTATGTCAACTTTTATGTGGGCAACGGGGTCGTTTTGGTTCCTGAGTACGATGATCCTCAGGATGAGGTAGCGCTAAATATGATTCAGGGCCTATACCCTGACCGGACAGCAATTGGCATCAATTGTCAGAATATGCTGCAGTGGGGTGGGATGGTCCACTGTGTTACTCAGCAGCAACCACTTGATTTGGGGAATACGACAGTGCCTGAGAATCCGTCGCAGCTTGACCATGGTCAGTGCATCAAACGGATGGATTTTAGAGGGCGCGAAATTGAGCAGCTTACCCCCGGCCAGCCCTGCATTCATTTGTATGAAGACGGTTGGGCTCAAGTGGTGATTCAAGGCAACTGATTCCCTGTGATTTTTTAATCCAAAAAAAAGCCCGCCTCGTGCGGGCTTTTCTTCAGCAGAATTGCGACGATCTTTGGATGATTGCGCGCAATGTTTTTGATGCGGTGGCATTCGATGTCGATTTCATTAAATTGCAGAAACTCATGCGCCACTCCCTTTTCATTTTGCTTTTTTTGATCCCGTGTATCTTTCAAGGCCAGACGCTGCGGGCCATTGCCCGCGAAGGATTGCGGCTCCATTCAGAGCCTTCTAAAACGTCTGAGGTGCTTGCAGTGGTGCCTTTTGGCGCTGCAGTTGTTGGCGAGGCGAAGGTTGAAAAACGCGAAATGGTCGATGGGTTGACTGGATTTTGGGTTGCTGTTTTCTATAAAGGCAAGGCTGGTTATGGCTTTTCTTCGCACCTGCTTCCTGCGATTCGTCCGATTTCGGATTGGGAACTGAAAGGGTCGACCGATTGCATCATCCTTCCGAGGTCCCGACCACATACTGAGTTTGAACCTGAGTTGAGGCCCAACACATTTCAGGCGAATTTTTATCATCCTGATTATTTCTGGTACGGAATGAAAATGCGAGACCGCGATATGATCTTCGAGCCAGTTCAAGCGGTGGTCTCACATTACTCATATGCCCCAGAACGGTCGGGCGATATGTCGGAAGATTACCGTGAGACCGGTTTTTTTTATGAAGTTGTAGGTCCTGTTGCCTATGATCGGTTGGTCGTTTCAAAGCAGCAGATGCCGGCAACCGCCCTAGCATCCGAGGAAACGAATCTTTCGCTCATAGAGCACCCTTATCCAGACCCTTCCCACGGGGTTTCTGTGGTCTTTGAATCGAATGACAGAAAGTATAGGATGGAATCTGTTCTCTCGCCAGACGGTCATCAGTTGGAAGTTGATCTGCTCATCGATGAGGCCTCTGTGGACACCTTGTATCAGGGTTACAGCCAAACATTCTTGCATGTGATGTGGTCTGGCGATTTGAATGGAGATGGGACGCTGGATTTTTTGCTCAAAGAAGAGTCACTTGCCGATTGCTGCGGTTGCCATGCGTATTTCCGGTATGCCTATTCCCGGCAAAATGCGGCTGGCCTTTATTACGATTTCTCCAATGATTTTTGGTAAGAGAAACACGTCCACTCATTCCATGATGATTTTTCGCAACAGGACGTTTTCCATCTTTTTGTTGGGATGTTTTTGGGTGTCTTCTAACGCGTTCTCTCAAGGAAAACCCTCGGTTCATTTGAGGGAGAAATACGAACGCAACCGACACTACTTTGCCACGATAGGGGGTGATTCAATCGAAATGAATCTCGCATTTGATGGCACCATCAATCCCGAATTCGCGAGTGTATATGAATATTATGGAACAGTTTCAGGTGATTACCGATGGATGGGGTCCGAGGAGCTTGTGCCTTTGAAAGGAATTTTGTGGAATCCCGATAGCCTATCGCTTTTTGTGCCTGATTTGGTCTCAAACCAATCGTATTGGCTGGATATGTTTGCGCCTGATTCGATTGCCTTAGTTGACCCAAATAATCCTGGCAGTCCCCTCGTGGTTTCAGAAGTATTCTCACTGAACTCGACGGGGGGATTTTGGCAGAAAGGCAATGCAATAAAACCTGTTGGAGGAATTGATTTCCAAGCGCATGGACTTCAGCGGAAAGTGGTTTTAGAGGCCACAAATGCGATGGGGGTGCTTCATCACGTTGATGTCTCTGAATTGGTTTGTCAACTTGTTGGACTGAGTTATGAGGAGTGGATTGGTTACAGCGGATGGGCAGATACGGATGTCACGCTGCACGAATTTACGTTCGTTGAAGGGGGCGTCAATGTTTTATTGGCCATCGAAGTAACCGGGTCTTGTAATACGGACCGGAGTTATCTGCTCTCGTGTCAATTGGAGGCCAATGGTGCTGTGGGGAAGGCTCATCTTTATCAAATTGGTAACTGCTTGTTTTATGGACCGCAGGAGGGAGAGGACCAAACCATTGAGATTGTGCTTCATGATCCTCCGGAGGGAGTTGCATCAACATTTACATCGGATTCATTGCGTTGTATTGGTGCGTTTCAAATTGTCCAATCGGAAGTGATTGTTAAAAGGGTTTGGAGCGGTATTGCGAGCCGAAGCCCTCTGCCCTGACGCAGGTTTGGAATTGGCTTGCTGATCCATTCGAAAAAAGAACAATCCTTGAATCCATTTGTCCTAATTCCATGGGACGCAAACGAGATTTAAAAAATATCAACGGACGTCGGCCGCCGACGTTTGAGGCCTCCAGCGCTGAAGCAATGAATGAATGGGGTGAGTCTCTGGAGCGCATGACGAAACGCAGGCGCATGCACAACGAACGCCACCCTCCAAAACACAGTTCCAAGGCCTGAAAGAATGAGAATAGAACAATATTCTGAACGGTTCTATTTGAAATGGATAAGACGTAATTTTGGGATGATGTTTATTGATTACTCTAGCAATGGACTTGCCCATCTGTGTTTGACACGGAATGTTGCTTTCCTGCTCCTCACGCTGTTTTGTAACCCGATGGTTTCGCAGATTGTGATCAATGAATTTATGGCTTCGAATTCTCTGGCATTCGAAGATCCGGACTATGAGAACACGGGTGACTGGGTGGAATTATTCAATGCGGGTGATACGGTCGTGAATGTTTCTGGCTGGCACTTGACTGATAACATCAGCAATCCCACAAAATGGACCATACCGAATGGGGTGGAGTTACCTTCCGAAGGTTTTTTAGTCGTTTGGTGTGATGAAGAAAATATGGCAGGTTTGGCATTGCACAGTTCCTACAGATTGGGCAGTGCAGGAGAAGAGCTGGCGCTGTTCACCCCGCAACTTGAAGCAGTTGACTCGCTGATATTTGGTCCCCAACAGACGGATGTCAGCTATGGCCGAGCCAACGATGGCGCCTCAGATTGGGCGTGGTTTTCCGAATCAACCCCTGGTGGCTCCAACAATGCGAGTGAAGCCTTTTCGGGCATTACCCATGGCGTTCCGTATTTTTCATTGGACGGTGGTTTCTTCGAGGAAGCGATGCAAGTTGAGATTCTCTCCATTGAGGGCACGGTGCGTTACACGACTGATGGTCGCGCGCCATCGTTGGCTGATCCGCTGTTTTCGGATCCAATTGATGTTGCCAGTGATGTTTTCATTCGTGCTCGGATCTTTGAAGAGGGTCATATTCCAGGCCCGGTTGTGACTCATTCGTATTTTTTGGAGCCTGCATTTTCGGAGCGTCCATTGCCTGTAATTTCATTGGTCACCGATCCGGATCATTTTTGGGACGCTGACACCGGCATTTACGTTCAGGATTTTAAGCCCAATTGGGAATGGCCAGTCAACATTGAATTTTTTGAGAACGACGGCAACAACGAAGCTGCATTCAATGAGCGCGCTGGCGTGAAAATTAACGGACAAAATAGCTGGGCTCTTCCACAGAAAATGCTCGGAATTTATTTCCGAGGCGCATATGGGAAGGGTAGTTTGGATTATCCCTTGTTCCATGACCGGGATCGGACAAAATTTGACAATTTTGTTTTGAGGGCAAGCGGTTCGGATTGGTCCTCCACATTGATGCGCGACGGTTTGGGACAATTTCTTCCACAACAGAATGCCCACATCGACCACCAAGGTTACCGTCCGAGCATTGTGTTTGTAAATGGCGAATACATGGGGATTCATAACATCCGCTCCCGCGTTGACGAAGAATTCGTAACCGAAAATTATGATGTGATGCCTGATGGTTTGGATATGATTGCCGATCATGGTGATGTGGAGGAAGGCAATGACTCTGCTTTTTGGGCCATGGACGAATTGTTTGATGCCGACCTGAATGATCAAGCGAATTTTGACGCGGTTGCGGAAGTTGTTGATTTTGAGAATTTCGCAGATTATTGGGCCACGGAGGTCTGGTCAAGCAATAGCAGTTGGGGACACAATGTGATTCAATGGAAACCACATGAAAGTGGGAAATGGCGATATGTATTCACCGATTTGGATCGAGGGTTTACAGGTTCCACGAATGACGGAATCAATGAATTTACTGTCCCACAAGACGATAACTACGACTATGCACGGACCTGGCTGCGCCACGCTCTTGAAAATCCAGACTACAAGGATTTCTTTGCACAGCGCATGGCGGATCATCTTCACACGTCATTTCATCCTGCCCGTGTGAATCGTGTGATTGACGAATGGTCGGCTCGCATAGAAACCGAAATACCATTTCATGTGGAGCGCTGGGGCGGTACGACTTCATCCTACGGCGATGGTATTGAAAGCGAAGAATTTTGGGAGGATGAAGTCAATGATCTCCGCAGTTTTGCCTCCGGTCGGCTTCCCTTTTTGCTGGAAGACATGGCGGAGGAATTCGATTTGGATCCGGCGGTTTCATTGCAAACAGGCAATTATCCGGAAGGCTCAGGCCACATTCGATTGAATGAATTTTTGTTACCAGGAAGTCCGTGGTTAGGTCCATATTTTGCAGGGATGCCGCTCAGTTTGACAGCGGAGCCCTTGCCTGGTTTCGACTTTGTCGGATGGTCTGAAATGGAAGATCTCTCGGTCATTGCTGCAGGTTCAAATTGGAAATACAACGATACGGGGGAAAACCTCGGCACTGCGTGGCTTGGAATTGGATTTGATGATTCCACGTGGTCATTAGGTGAGGCAGAACTCGGCTATGGTGATGGCGATGAAGTGACCGAGATCTCTTTCGGTAATGACCAAGACGACAAGCACATTGCAACCTATTTCCGCCATGAATTCGAGTTGGATGACCAGTTTTCCGGGACGCTGAATGGCTCTTTTGAGTTGCAACGTGATGATGGAGTGGTGGTGTATTTGAATGGAGAAGAGCTGTTCCGCGATAACATGCCTCAGGGAGCCATCGATGCTGAAACGTTAGCAAGTAGTACAATTTCAGGCCCAGCGGAATCCAACTGGACATCGCATTCATTGGAATTGAACATGATGCCTGGAGCCAACGTTTTGGCGGTTGAGGTTCATCAAAGCTCTTCCACCAGTTCAGACATCAGTTTTGATTTGGCCTTTTCAATTGCGGTACCATTTGATGAGATTCTGACCGTGAGCAATCCTCTAGAGGTATCATTGAGCGGGGATGCAGCCTACGCCGCGCGATACGTCGCCACAGGTGAATGCATCTTGCCTACAACCATAGCCTCAGATTTGACATTGACTGCTAACTGTTCGCCTTACCTCGCGTCTGGAACGAGCGTCGTGGAAGCAGGCGCAACGCTTAGCCTTGAGCCGGGCGTTGAGATTTGGTTTTCCACAGATGCCCAGCTGGTCATTCAAGGTCAACTGCTCGCAGAAGGAACACTTGAATCTTCAATCGCCTTTCGTCTCAATCCCAACGAAGAAGGCTCGTGGGGAAACATTCAATTTGACGTTGCTGATGGAGATAATCTCATTCGTAATGCTGAGGTGGAAGGCGCATCGAAGGGTGAGCATCCCGTCCACGATCGGGCAGCTGTTGCGGCTTGGTTCTCTGAGGTCACTCTGGACCATGTTTCGTTGATCTCGAATGCGAGCAATCCCGTTTATGCGGAATACAGTGACATAAAATTGCTGAACTGCACATTGCATTCGGATGTGACAGGCGATTTGATCAATGTGCGTCATGGTTCGGCTCTAATCGATTCATGTTTGTTTGAGGGCAACAACGCGCCTGACACCGATGCCATCGATTATGACGTGGTCGATAATGGCATCGTGCGCAATACGCTCATCCACTCATTTCGAGGGGTGAACAGTGATGGCATCGATTTGGGTGAAGGGTCCCACAACATCCTGATTGAAGACGGACTGATTCATCATTGCACGGACAAGGGGATTAGCATTGGTCAAGCATCTGATGCGATTATTCGCAACATGACCATTGCCCAATGCGCTTTGGGTGTTGCAATGAAGGACTTGGGTTCGGCGAGCGTGGATTTTAGCACGCTTTACGGCAATCAATATGGCATCAGCGTGTATGAGAAGAATCCCGGTATGGGAGGGGGGAATGTGACGGTTGAGAATACCATCTTCTCGAACCATAGCCATTCGCCGATTTTTCAAGATTCAATTTCGACTGCTCTTGTGATGAATGCGATCTACGATAGCGATACTCTGATGTTCGATGAAGTCGCGATGGCGAATCCAATGTTTGCTCATCCGGATGCTTTCTACTTCGGTTTGATCGAAGGCTCACCCGCAATTGATGCAGCACCTTCAGGAGATAATTATGGTGCGCCGTTTCCGTGGTCCATACCCTGGACGATTGATGAGCGGGATGTCGCGATTGTGGAATTTGGATATGCCGGCATCGAACACCCGAACCGTGAATGGATCAAGATTCAAAATGAGGGCACTGAGCCTCAAAATCTTCAAGGCTACCGCTTGGAAGATGCGGTGCATTGGGTTGGCCTCGAAGCTCTTTGGCTCGAACCGGGAGAATCGCTCTGGATTGTGAAAGACCCAACTTTTTTTGAAGGTTCTTTTGAGCAAGTGGTTCAATGGGACTCAGGCCAATTGGCCAATGAAGGCGAACGGATTTTGCTCAAGGATGCATCCGGAATTATCGTCGACTTTGTGGAGTACCGCGCGGAAGCTCCATGGCCTGTTCCTGTCTCGGGCGCCGAAGCTTTGGTGCGTGTTGCACCATGGCTGGACAATCACTTTGCGTCGAGTTGGATGCTTGCAGAGCTTGATGAGATACTTACTTTAGAAGGTGAATTAGAGAGTGGTTGGAGTGTTTATCCGAACCCTGCTACCAACATTCTTCATGTGAAGTTTGAACAAAATCGAATAGCTCCGTTACAGCTTCAGTGCTTCAATGCCACTGGTCAATGCATCGAAGAATTTACAGTGCTCGAGGCCGGGGCTGAATTTGCTTTGGACGTATCTTCATTCCCTGCTGGCATTTACGTGCTTCGCCTGAATGGCAAGAGTCGATTGATCCAAATACGATAATTGGATTTGCTCCTAAATGAAAAATGCGTGCCATAATTTTTCTGAAAGATAGGAGTGTCCTAATCTGTCAGTTGTTTGTCTCACTTCTCTGGGATACACTTGAGCGTTGCTCTTCAATTCCGCCTCAATGCGTCGGATTGAAAGAAGTAGGAAGTCATAAAAACAGGGCCGTCGCAACTCATTTTCGTCGAACCGCGACATCCAGAAATGAGCATCTTTCTGTCGCTTTTCGAACAATGCAGACATCGCTTGCATCAAGAAATGCACATGCAGATCGTGCAATTGAAATTGTTGCAAGGCTGATTCATTGATTTCAACTTTTTGAATCAACCACGATGCGAGTTTTTGATTGCGGGTTATGACAGCAAAAGTGCTGGGCTCAATGAAAGCGGACAAAGGGTTAAGGCGCTCATCGTCATCTCCGAAGATTTTCGCCCACAATGTATCAAATGATGGATCTTCCTGATCGAACAATTGTACAGTGAAAATGCGCCCTTTAAGTGCTGGGTGGAAGTCCTCCCATGGCAACCCAGACCAATTCCAAGGCGCAATCACGGAATTGTTTAAGAAGCTTTTCAATCGTTGGATGCAGACTACAAAGACCTGGCATTCTAACGATATGACTTGCGCGGTGCTTTGGCCTGCGAGTAGCTCTGTCCAATCCCCATAATATCCGTTTAGCGCTGAATAATCGATCAATCTCAAGTAAACGCAATCGATTATTCTGGGATGGGAGAGTAAGTTTTTTCGACTGGAAATTGGTTGGCCGCCAATGACCAACCCCATGGCAATTGCGGTGTGTATCTGGTAGGTGTACGAATGCTCATCGAGTTCATAGATACCTGAGTTTAGCAGATCGATGATGGTTTCATCTTGATTGGAAAGCAATAATTCTCGGAAAGTTGTGACCAGCAGTTCCAGTTTGATCAACTCATTTTCAACTTCGCTGAAAAAGGCCATGGTTGCCGGGATATTCTGTTGATTAAGAAGTAGGTAAAGTGATTCTCGCTGTTTCCAGATACTGAGTTTTGGTTGAACGATGCAAAAATTCTGATACCCACTGTATCCACAAAATTTGGCCAGAATATCAAGTGTATGCTGACGTGGTTTGCTGCCAGGGGCAAGCCCAAATAGGCGTCGCAATGTATTGTAACTGACGAATTGGTCTGTTTCTTGTAAAATCAGCGAGGAGAGAAGTTCACAATCGCCGCGGGTATGAATTTCCATGCCTGAGACTTTGCTTACCTCGATGAGTAGATTTTGAACCATTTTCCGGAAAATTTACGTACCAAATGTGTATCAAAAATACTTGAATAAGCGTTTAGTTTTGTTTAAAACCATTTTTTTATAGACCAATATATCACCATGAAAGCCTTCTTTACCGCTATTTTCATGTGCCTTGTGCTCTGCCATTTGAGTGCGCAAGACGCCATCGTATATCCCTACAACCCAGATGCTGACAACGACGAACTGGTTGGAGTTACTGATTTGTTGCCTTTGCTATCCGTTTTTGGAGAGGATTTTGAACCTGGCGAAATTGTAATTGACGGCGTTGCACTCGCGGAGGTGCTGATGACGATGCAGCAGACCATCGAATCTCTGCAAATGCAAGTTGAGGCACTTGAGGCTTCGACTGTCGTTGGACTGAATGATTACATGAGCGTGGATGTCGACGCTCACAGCGTTTTATTGACAGGGGCGAATTTTCAAGTTGTTAATGGAACCAACGATCTGCTCGAGGGTAACTCCCTTGGCAATATCATTATTGGTTACAATACCACAGACAGTGCACAGCAACTTTCTGAACGACAGGGCTCCCACAATTTGGTGCTTGGCGCTGGTAACACATACAACGGATCGGGTAATTTAATTGGCGGATCATCGAATCAATCTGATGGTGATTTCGGAATTGTATCGGGCTATCAGAACGAATATTCAGGATCAGGTGGAGGAATGATTGGTGGACGCTACAATATTTCTTCGCTCTCGACTGGAGTAACCATTGGCGGTAGGGATAACACGATTGATTCTGATGACGGGGTAATCGTTGGTGGCATAGGTAATGAGAATTGGCAGGAATGGGGAGTCCTAGTTGGTGGCTCAGGCAACCGAATCCAAACGAATGTCGGCAGTCCGACTAGAGCTACTGTGATTTGCGGTGGAAAAGGGAATACGATTAATGATGGCAATTATTCTGCGATTTTCGCTGGTGAAAATAATACTGTGTCAGGAGAACTTGCAGCGGCCGTTAGCGGTCGTGACAATACTGCAGTCAATGGGCTTGTCGTTGGAGGGGATTCAAATACTGTCGATGGTGACTACGCAGTGGCTGCTGGTGGTTTGTCTAACTACGTTCAAAGCTCCTGGAATTCTATTTTGGGTGGTCAAGCTAATGAGATTCAGCAAGGAACCGATAATTGCGTCCTTGTTGGAGGGTATTCAAACACTATTCAACACCATACCACACATTCTGCAATTGTAGGTGGGGAATCAAATCTGATAGGAGAATCAGAATCAGATTCGCGATTTTCTGTTGTTTCTGGCGGAAGGTTTAACCATGTAAAATTGGGTTATGCCAATTCGATTTTTGGAGGGATTCAAAACACCGCCGAAAATGTATCGGATTCCGTTTTAATCGGTGACCCAAACATTAATGGATTAACCAGCAATCGCTCCATCTTTGGAGGTACGTCGAACACGCAGCGCGGAGGATTTGGATCTTCAATTGTCGGTGGTAGATTTTTAGTTGCCGAAATTAGGAGTGTGGATGATGTAAATTATTACCCCTCCGATTGCCTGATTGGCTCTTCAGGTCGCGCTTTTGTGGGATCTACGACTGCTGGAGGCGGAAATCTCATAGAGACTTCTTTCGGAGAAGGTGACGACTGAAGAAGAGTGATCAGTCTTTCACCCGATTGAAGCGTAGCATCTTGAGCATCCACTTGGGAAGGGCTTTGCCTGCTGGGCGCTTTCGTGTATCGAGGTACCAATTCATTTTTTGACTGATAGGAATCTTATGGGTTTCCACGAATTCAATCCATGTGCTGTCGGGATCTTCTACGTAGGTGAATTGCCCACTCGCTTCGCCCATGTCAAATGAGGAGGCGCTATTGACTGTAAAAGGAAAACCAGCTGCTTCCAATTCTTTCCCCAAAGCTTCCATGTCGCGGATATCCCAGCAGATGTGGATGTAGCCAAGATCGCCCCAGAATCGGTTTTCAAAAAGATTCCGCGGTTTACGATCCAACGCTTGGACGAGTTCGATTTCCCCTCCGCCCAAAATTTGGCTGAATGGACCTGCAGTTGGCTCTGAGCGTCGCAGTACCATGCGCCGATAAGATTCATCGCTTCCAGGGATTGCTTGCCACGATGGAATAATCCCTGTTTCATCCACGGCAACGATGTCATAACCAAGAACGTCGCGATAGAGTGTCAGGGCCTTGTCCATGTTCGAGACGCCAATGACCGCTCCGCCGACACCTCCGCCATAAGGCGCGGGTCCAAACCATTCGTCGCTCTCCACCATTTCGAATGGATATCCATGAGGGTCATTCAGGTAATAATGCTTTCGGCCGTCCGCGCGCTTATGGACTGGCCCAAGTGATTCAATGCCAAGCCGCTGATGCTCTGCGTGCATAAAGTCGGCATCCTTGCATTTTATCTTGCAAATGAAAATCCCAGTATCTCCCAACTTGCCTTGGAAGGCTGCGGGTTGCGGTTCCCTGCTCGTGAATTGCCAAATTTCCATGCCTGCACCACCGCCCATGTGCAAGGCCAAAACGGCATGTCGCGCATGCACTTCATTGCCTGTATAGCGCGTCATTAGTGCAGCTTGGGCTGCTTCTTCGAACATTCGAATGTCGATGCCAAATGCCTTTCGGTACCATTTCCAAGCCTTGTGCACATTGGGAACGCCAATGCCAATTTGCTGGATGCCGCTGATGAGTTTGCTCATGAAGTCAGAATCGAAGGTAGTAGGGTCAAAGATGCATCGAAAATGTGCGACTATGAAATAAGGTTACAAGTCGCGCGGGTTCTTCTCGCTTTACCTTCGCACAGAACTTTTCGGAAGATGCCTTTGAAACCAATGCCATGAATAAGTTGCTGTGGAGTCTGATTGTATTATTAGGTTTAGGGATTTTATGGCTCGTTTCATTTATCCATTCGAATGCTCCAGATTACAACTTTGAGTTGCGTTCCGATGCGGTGAGCGCTCCTGTTGAGGTTATTTTTGATGACATGGCTGTGCCGCATATCTATGCGCAGACAGAGGCTGATGCCATGCACGCATTGGGGTATGTACACGCCTCTGAGCGATTGTGGCAGATGGATTTGCTCAGACGCGCCGGCGCTGGAGAATTGTCTGAGTTGTTGGGAGGGGATATGGTCGAAAATGATCAATACTTGCGTTCTCTGGGCATGCGTCACGCTGCCGACCGCACGTCAAAAGCATTCGAGCGGGAAGCCCCTGCGGAAATTCAAACTGCCATGTCTGCCTATTTAGCTGGTATCAACGCTTTCATTGCTCAAAATGAACGTCCCTTTGAGTATCAAATCCTGGGAGAGCATCCACGACCATTTACAACACGAGACATATACTGCGCTACCGGATTCATGGCTTATTCCTTTGCGATTCACTTGAAAACAGAGCCAATTTTGGACTGGATGAAGCGCAACCTTGATTCGCTTCGATGGAGTGATTTGGCTTTAGGCCAGGATGGATTCACCCGAATCTCCAATGACAGCGAAACGACAGATCCAAATTACGATGCATCTGGCTTGGCTTCGCGTGTGGCGCGATTGGATGACCTGCGCCCCGTTCCGCAGTGGCTGGGATCCAATGCGTGGGTGCTCAGTGGTGATCGCACGGCCTCTGGCGAGGTGCTCTTCTGCAACGATGCGCACATGGCTTATGCTTCGCCATCGGTTTGGTATGAAGCGCATATTGTGACTCCGGATATGGAATATTATGGCAATCATCTGGCGGGTCTTCCGTTTCCTGCTATTGGACATACGCGCAGTCATGCCTGGGGCATTACCATGTTTGTCAACGACGACATCGACCTTTACCAAGAGACCATTGAAGGCGACCGTTATTACCACGGAGGAGAATGGCTGCCCATTGAGTCTTCGACGGAATTAATCAATGTTGCGGGAGAAGAACCGGTGAGTTTTGAATGGCGTAAAACACATCACGGACCGCTGATTGAAGACGATGTATCGATGTGGTGGACTTTTACAAAGTATCCCGAGAACCGCATGCATGAAGCCTTTTATGGATTTTCACGCGCATCGGACATGGAGGAATTTCGAGCAGCGGCGGAGATGGTGCACGCGCCTGGATTGAATTTGATGTACGGAGATGCAGCAGGCAACATCGCTTGGTGGGCGAGTGCCAAGCTTCCTGTTCGTCCTGAGCATGTCGATACAAAAACGCTCATTGACGGTCGCTATGAGGCGAATGATCCAGCGGGTTGGTATGCATTTGAGCACAACCCGCAATTGGAGAATCCCGCTTGCGGTTTTGTTTATTCAGCCAATAATGCACCCGAGCCCCGAGACAGCATGTCTTACCCTGGGCATTACTATTCCGGAAATACCCGCGCCGCAGCAATTTTCGAAGCCTTGTCTAGCTCAAAAAATGACTGGACGATGGGCGATGCTCAAGGCATTCAACTCGATCATCACTCACGGGTTTATGCAGAAAATGCCGAGCATATGATTGATTTTGCAGAGGAGGGGGGGCAGCCTGTTGAATCATTTTTGAAGGATTGGGATGGCAGCCACCTTGGGCATGAGATCGCACCCACGCTCTACTATCGTTGGATGTATCGCACCATCGAAGGCGCAATGTTTGACGAGTTTGAGTTGAACACGTCGGACGGATCAGCGGATGAGAAATTCGAGTCTTTTCACAAGACCATCGTCAGTGAGAATACTTTTCCTCGCCTGCTTGCTCGGCCTCATTCACTGTGGTGGGATGATGGGAGAACAGAAGTTCAAGAAACAGCGTCTGAAATTGTTACTGCGGCTCTTCTGGTCGCGAGGAATGATTTGCGAGCAACGTTGGGTGAAGATTCTACCAAATGGCATTACGATCGGTTGCACACGGTCACACATCGGCATGCGATGTCAGAAATTC
The DNA here is from genome assembly GCA_002323795.1 of Flavobacteriales bacterium UBA1531. Classification (GTDB taxonomy): domain Bacteria; phylum Bacteroidota; class Bacteroidia; order Flavobacteriales_D; family Sanyastnellaceae; genus UA16. The sequence continues at coordinate 22,681 of DCPZ01000004.1, forward strand.
CCATTCTTGGCGATTGGTTGAGCGTTGGCGAAATTCCCTTGCCAGCAGCAAAAGATGCGCTGAATAAACACGAATTCAAGCTGAAAAAGAAAGTGGATTATGAGGTCTTCTCAGGTCCGTCGATGCGCATTTCCATTGACTTTTCCGACGTTGGAGGATCTGAGAGCATATTGCCCACTGGGCAATCGGGCAATCCGTTTAGTTCGTTTTATGCGAATCAAGCACCCTTGTACCACACGGGCAAGTTTCGGAAGCAACGGATGGACAGGGAGGATATCTGGTTGCATCAAACATCGACCGCTAGTTTTACGCCTAAATAATTTTTTAATCGAGGTTAAATATTTATTTTTGCCGTCATGAAAAAGCGGCTGCGTGCGGAAAAAAGAAGGTTTTTTCGGTTTTCAACCTTGACGATACTATTGGTTTTATTTGTTTTTGTGTCTGTAATTTCAGTGGGTGCTCAATGCAGCGTTGAAGTGAGAGGTGGCGGAGATCCACTGCCGAATGCGTCAATTGTAGTGGAGGGGAAGCCTGTCGGAGCCACAGACCGGGAGGGACTCTGGTCAGGTCAAATCGTCCAATCTGCGAGCCGTGTGCAAAGGATTGAGGTGCGTGCACTTGGTTTCGAAACATGGGAAGGAACGCTGTCTTGCGCTCCAGGGGAGAAACATTTGATTCAACTTCAGGAAAGCACCTTTGTTCTTGGAGGAGCCACGGTCATTGGGAGCTTGTCAGCGATGAAGTTGAAGGAGAGCCCCATTCGTACACAGGTATTGGCAGGAAGAGCTCTACGAGATATTCCTGCAGATGATGCAACAGAAGCTCTGGACTTTAACAACGGCTTGCGCGAAACCATCGCCTGTGGGGTCTGCGGTACCAATGACATTCACATCAATGGGTTGGAGGGCGTTTATACTCTAATTCTGTTGGATGGTGTGCCATTGTTGGGTGGCTTGGCATCAGCTTATTCACTGGATGGGATTCCTCTGAGCATGATTCAACAAGTCGAAGTGATTCAAGGCCCAGCGAGCGCGAGATTTGGAAGTCAGGCGGTTGGTGGTGTGATCAATGTGGTGCTTGCTCCACTGCGATCCGGAACATCGTCTGGAAGCATTGGATTGGATAGCCATCAAAGGATGATGCTTTCAGCCGCGGCAGGATGGGGAGCTGAGGACGCGCCTTGGCAAATCGGGGTGGATGCTCATCGCATGGTCAATCGGTTGGACAACAATCAAGACGGCATGACGGATGCTCCAACGATTGAACGAGTGGTTGGTACGTTGCGCCATCAGCGCAGCAGCGAGAAAAGGCATTGGCGCACTACTCTGCGCGGATACGCCGAAAAGCGTTTTGGTGGCGCCTTGGATTTTGAGGAAGCCGACCGCGGGGGCGAAAACAGCTACGGTGAACGCATTGACTTGTTGCGGAGTGAATGGCTGCTTGGCGGCGCACCTCGGGGAGGAACAGGAATGACTTATCAGGGCGGATTTTCATTTCACGATCAGCGCTCAACATACGGCAGCACCGTTTTCAATGCGCGTGAAATCACGGCAAATGCTGAGGCATTTCATAGCGGATGGAGCTGGAAGGAAGACCGACGCATCACCGGCGGCATGAGCCTGATGTGGGACAATTATAGTGACGAGACTCCAGCTGAATCAGATATGAACGTGCTGGTGCCGGCGCTCTATGTCGAGCACACTGGTGCTTCATCAACATCTGAATCAGGTCTCAAAACCTTTTCATGGATTCACGGTCTGCGCATCGAAAAGCCATCCAATGCGGATGTTGTAGTCGCTCCGCGTATCAATTTCAAATGGTCGCCCTCGTATACGATGGATGTGCGCCTCAATGCAGGGCGCGGTTACCGTCGGGTCCATTTATTCACCGAAGAGCATGCAGCGTTGGACGGATCTCGAGCAGTTCTTCAGCCCGACCAGGGATTGCGGCCCGAGTCGAGCTGGAACGCCAATCTCAGTGGCACCTGGAGCACGGGTGATGATACCTTCGCAGCAACAGTTTCGGGGCATGTTTTTTCGACGCTATTCACAGACCGTATTTACGCGGATTATGACAGCTTGCCCAATGCCATTGTCTATAGAAACATTGATGGTGTGGGTTGGAACCGTGGCGTTGGAGTGGATGCATTGTTCAACGGGTCTAGCGGCTGGTCATGCACATTGGGCGCGACTCTCCTGCGTTCACAGTTGCTCGAGGAATCTGACACGCCATGGTCCTTGGCGTCATGGAAAGAAGCAGAGGACATTGAGTTTGCTCCCAATTTTACCACAAATTTTGGCGGTGGGTATCGCTGGGAAAACGTAGGATTCAATTTTTCGGGCCAACATGTAGGTGCAATGCGCTTGCCTTTTTACAGTGCTGCTGAGCCTGATAATAGTGAGCCATTCCAGTTGATGCATTGCAGTGTTTTTCGTTCATGGTCACCGCGAAATGCGCGATTTATCGAGACCACCAATACGTTAACTGTGGGGGTGAAAAATCTGACCAATTCGATTCAGTCACGTCCGATCATTGCACCAGAGGCACCGTTCAGCGAAGACTTCGATGCTTCTCGCATCTACGCTCCAATCGAGCAACGTCGCTTCTTCGTAAAATGGGCTTGGACGATGTAAGTAAATATTTGCAGCTTTGATTAAAACGGCTGCAAACTCATTGATAAACCCGCACGTAATCCACCGCCATGAACTGCGGAAAAGACGTCGTTGCATTTGGATAGCCGGGCCATTGGCCTCCCACGGCAACATTCATGATGAAGAAAAATGGGTTATCAAATGGATAGTTCTGGTTGCCTGTAACGTTGTTGTCAACGCTGTAGAAAGGCTGATCATCCACTAGCCAGGTGATTCCGTTTTCATTCCAATCAATCGAAAAAACATGAAATTCCTCTGCAAACGTTTGACCTCCAGAGAGGTATCTGCTGCCACCAGTGAACTGGTGCTGAGCCCAACTGTTTCCATAATGTATGGTTCCGTGCACGCTACCCGGGCTCGAGCCAATGAGCTCCATGATGTCGATCTCTCCGCATGCCGGCCAACCTGAGCTTGGGAAGTTGGCTCCCAACATCCAAATCGCTGGCCAAATCCCCTGGCCAAAAGGCAAAATGGCTCGGACATCAATGCGGCCGTATTGAAACTCTTGTAGATCGATGGATTTGAGCCGTGCTGACGTGTATTGCGAACCGTTCTCTTTGGCCACAATCATTAAATTTCCATTCGCAACGTAGGAGTTTTCTGCGCTTGATGTGTAGTTCTGTAACTCTTGATTGCCCCATCCTGAGGCACCCAAGTCATAGGTCCAATGCTGCGGGTTGATTTGGTTGGTCTCAAACTCGTCCGACCAAACCAATGCGCGCCCCGGATAGCTATCTGCAGCTTCGTAACCATCGCTTGTTACTTGGATCACCGTGTCATCATTGCGAATGGTGCCAATGGCTTCTTGAAGCCCACCGGCAATAACCCCATTCGACGACCCCGTAAGAACAACTCGGAACTGCTCGTCCTTCTCGATGAAGTCATCGACTATGATTTCGACCTCAATGGTTCCAGAGGCAGTGCCTTGAGGAAAGATCAACGTGCCGGTTGTGGCGATAAAATCTTCACCTGCTACGGCAGTAATTGGCTTGACCTCATAAGTGACTGTCACATCCCGGTTGGTAGAGACATTGAGTACGACGGGGAATTCAAAAACGGCATTTTCATCGTTTTCTAGATGACTCACATTGATTGGGAACGAAATGGACGGCACGGCACCAGATGGTTCGTCTTTGTCGCATGCGATTAACATGAAAAAAACCAAATACAGGGTGAATTGGAAATGTTGGGTCATGGTTTCTGCGTTGCTGGCGCAATTTACAGGATTGATTCCTTCTGATACAGTTTTTGTGCCCTTCGATTGTTCAAATGCGTCGATAATTTTGAGATGCCAAGGTTAAGTGTAAATTTGACACTGAAAATTTATCTCATGCGGTTACGCCTTTTTGTTTGCCTTATTCTCCTTGCCACCTGCGGAACGCTGTTCAGTCAAAACAGGCTATCAACGCTCGGTCAGGCCATTGTAAATGAAGATCAGGATACCATCATCTTACGAGGCATGGGGCTCGGAGGATGGATGGTGCAGGAGGGTTACATGCTCCAAACCTCTGCCTATGCCAATCCCCAATGGGAAATCCGACAAAAAATCGTGGAAACCATTGGCGAAGATGCGACAGAAGACTTTTACGATGCTTGGCTTCAGAATCATGTTCAGAAAAGCGACATCGATTCGATGAAGTCTTGGGGGTTTAACTCGGTGAGACTGCCCATGCATTACAACCTCTTCACGCTTCCTATCGAGGAGGAGCCCGTTCCAGGCGAAAACACTTGGCTTGAGATTGGCTTTGAATTGACAGACAGCCTCATTTCTTGGTGCAAGGAGAATGAGATTTATGTTGTGCTTGACCTTCACGCTGCTCCAGGGGGACAGGGATATGACGCGGCCATTTCGGATTACAACCCTGCCAAACCATCCTTGTGGCAAAGTCAAGAAAATCGTGACAAAATGGTAGCCCTTTGGAAGCGCTTGGCTGAAATTTATGCCGACGAAGATTGGGTTGCAGGTTATGATTTGTTGAACGAGCCGAACTGGGATTTGCCCGGAAATACTGCAATGAGAGCGTTGTATGAGGAAGTCACAGATAGCATTCGAACGGTAGATTCGGACCACATCATTTTCATCGAAGGAAATTGGTGGGCCAATGATTTTACAGGCCTGACACCACCTTGGGACGATAATTTGGTGTATTCGCCTCACAAGTATTGGAGCACCAACACTGTGGAGACGATGCAGTGGGTCACTACCATGCGGAATGAGCACAATGTCCCCTTGTATTTGGGCGAGAGTGGAGAAAATTCGAACGTGTGGTTTCGAGACGCAATTCGTCTTTTGGAGGACTTGGGAATTGGCTGGGCGTGGTGGCCATTGAAGAAGGTTGATAACATTTCAGCGATTTTGAGCATTCCGAAAACGGACAATTACCAGGCCCTTTTAGACCATTGGGGGGGAAGCGGTCCAGCACCAACAACAGAGGCTGCTACGGCAACATTGATGGAGCTCACCGAAAATCTAAAAACTGGAAACTGTGCATTCAAAGAGGATGTTGTGGATGCGATGTTCCGACAAGTTTATTCGAATGATACAAGACCCTTCAAGGAGGTACCGTCCATCCCCGGTGTGGTGTTCGCAGCGGATTTTGATCTAGGAGTAGTTGGATCTGCATACTCAGACACCAAAACCGCCAATTACCATGTGTCCACGGGTAACTATACAGAATGGAACACGGGATGGTCTTATCGCAATGATGGGGTCGACGTGGAACCTTGCGGCGACGAGGTCAATTCCAATGGCTACAACGTAGGCTGGTTGGCGTCGGATGAGTGGATGAACTACACTGTCAATGTCGACTTGTCTGGAGTTTATGATGTAGAGTTAAGGGTTGCCGCAGGCGCTGATGATGGTACATTTCACTTTGAATTGAACGGTGCTGACATCTCTCAACCGGTTGTTGTTTCCAATTCAGGAGGATGGGCAAACTGGACTTCGATCCTGGTAGAGGATGTGATCCTATACGAAGGAGAATCGACGTTGACATTCTACATGGACCAAGCAGGTTTCAATTTGAGCAGCTTTGATTTCCTATACTCTGGTATGTCTCCTGACGATGCTGCTCATGCATTTGTTTCAGCTGAGACCTTGAACAACGATCAAATTGAGATGTCAGTGAACAAGCCGATTCAGGCACCACTTGCATCTGCCCCCGGGGGATTCGAGATTCAAATCAATGGAGAAACGGTGGGTTTTAACGAAATCACCCTTGACCCCGCCAACCATCGAACGGTGATTTTCAACATGGATGAGCCGCTGAAGGGCACGGATGTTATCAAGATCTCATATTCCGGCATGGAAGTGCAAGCCGAGGACGGGTCTCAACTGGAGTCTTTTCAGTTGGAAGATGTATTGAACACCTTGGATGTTTTGCATGAAATTCCTGGACGCATTGAAGCGGAGGATTTCTCCTATCAGAGTGGCGTGGAATTGGAGTCTACATCTGACGCAGGTGGAGGAGAGAACGTTGGTTACTTGGACGCTGGTGATATTCTAGAATATCAAGTGGACGTGACCAAGGCCGGATTCTACACAGTGGACTTTCGCACGGCATCTCTGGATGGCTCAGGTTCTCTTTTGGTTCGCCTTGTTCGTGAAAATGGGCAGGTCATATACGTATGTCAATCTGATTTTGAACCTACAGGCGGATGGCAAGAATGGTCGACCACAACTGAAACGGCCAACCTGGATACAGGATTGTACACGATGCGTGTTCAAATTACGGATGCTCCATTCAATATGAATTGGATTCAATTCAACTATGATGATGTGGAGGATGAGGAAGAGGAAGAAGAGGAGGAGGAAGTGACTTATGGATTTGCTTTTAACAAAATTGTCACGTTTCCAAATCCGGCGGCAAATCAGATTACAATTGCATATGGATCTTATCTCAGTCAAGATTTAGGGCTCTCGATTTATGATGCGCGCGGTAGACCTGTTTATGGCCAGTCTTTTCAAAATGTTTCCACACTTGAAGTACCCTTGGATTTAAGCAATCTCTCGATCGGGCTTTACCATGTTTTCGTTGAAAAAGAAAACGGTGAAATTGAAGTGGGTCGGTTTGTCAAGGCCTCGAATTGAATTTTAAAGACGTTTCGTCTGCATGTGGAAAATTTAAATTTTGAGTCTACCGCTCCTTCTTTGTCAAACAAAACATTCAGTGTAAATTGCACACGAATCTGGGATCCCTTAATGAGCTGTTTCCCAGGTGCAAGGATTCTACATCCCTTTAAAATCAATCCTTCATGAATAAGAATATGTTGCGCAATTTGCGCTCAGCACTGGCACTCATTCTGGCCGTCACATCGGTCTCGATGAATGCGCAAGCTCAATCTGTTGCCGTGTCCGGTAAAATACTCGATGGCAATTCAGAGGATCCCCTGATCGGCACTACTGTCATGGTGGAAGGAACAACTACGGGAGCTGTAGCGGATGTTTCAGGAACATTCACCATCGCGGTGAATGCCCTGCCTGTAAATCTCGTCTTTAGTTTCATCGGGTACGATTCTCAAACGATTTCCGTGACTGACGCTTCTCCGCTTGTTGTCCGAATGGCAATGAATGCAGAGTTGGTCGATGAAGTTGTCGTTGTCGGTTACGGTCGACAGAAGAAGAAGGTATCTACGGGTTCCATTTCAAAAATTGATTCAAAAGACATAGAGGGCATTGCTGTTCCGGATGTAATCAGTGCACTGGAGGGCCAAACGTCAGGTTTGCTCATCAATGAATCCAGTGGACAGCCTGGAGCAGGGAAAAGCATCCTTATCCGCGGTATTAGCACCAATGGTGATAACACACCGCTCTTCGTAGTGGATGGTTTACAGGTTGGAAACATAGACAACCTCAATCCGAGTGATATCGAGTCTGTAGACATATTGAAAGATGCCGCATCTAGTGCCATTTATGGTGCGCGTGCAGCCAATGGTGTTGTCATCATCACAACCAAAAGTGGAACAGGAAAAGATGCTGGTTCAATCACCTACTCAACCAGTTACTTGAATTCCCGTCCTTGGAAATTGCCCGAAATGCTCGGAGCAGAAGATTACGTGATGCTGATGCGCGAGAAGTTTGCCAACAGCAATCAAACAGCAGCACTGAACGCGCTGGGATTCCCGAATTTGGGCGACGCTCTATCCAATGATACAGATTGGATGAATGAGATTTTCAATCCTGCGCAGGTGATCAATCACCGAATTACAGCGTCTGGCAAAAATTCTTACTTGTCCATTGATTACTGGAATCAAAATGGAGTGATAGGTGGAGAGAAGTCCAACTACAAGCGTTATGCATTGCGATACAACTCGACCAAGAAAGTCAAAGGCATTTTCACGCTTGGACAAAATCTGTACCTCAACAGAACAGACAACAACAACATCGGAACGAACAGTGCCTTTGGTGGTGTGCAGTCGGATGCTTTTGCATACGACCCTCTGACCCCAGTATACAGTGAAGAAGGTCAATACGGCTTTGCTCAGTCGCCATGGGTGCAGAAGGAGTACATCAACCCATTGAGTCGATTGTGGTTAATGAATGGCGATGGCAAATCAGACCAGATTTTGGGCAACGTTTTCCTTGAGGCGGAGCTGATTGATGGGCTGCGTCTGAAAACAGACCTTGGTTTTGACTTGAATTGGTGGGATTACCGAAATTTTACACCAACGTATGAATTTCATCCTGCGGCGAGCAACTTGACCAACGATGTTGGTCAGGGCTCCGGAAACTTTCAGGGGATTCAATGGGAGAACACGGCGAATTATGTCAAGACCGTGAATGAGAAGCACAATTTCGATTTTCTTGTGGGTACTTCGTTTCGGGCGAATGAGTTCCGTCAAGTTGGAGGCAATACATCCAACATTCCAATGGATTCTCAATTCAATCCGAACTTCCAGTACATCGATGCAGGTCAGGATACCCTGGACTTAACGTTTGGCGGAGCATCTGTCGATTATGCATTGATCAGTACATTTTCCCGTTTGCTGTATGATTACGATGAGAAGTACCTTTTCTCAGCGACGGTCCGTCGAGACGGCTCCTCCAATTTTGGAGCGAACAATCAGTTTGGTGTATTCCCTTCATTTTCTGCTGGTTGGGTCGCCTCCAACGAAGAATTTATGGGCGCACTTAAAGACATAAGCTTTCTTAAGATACGCGCATCTTGGGGTGTCAACGGGTCCGACCGAATAGCCCCACTAAGCTACGTTTCTCGTGTTGAGAATGCGTTCACGTATGCTTTCGGCACAGATGATCAAACCCTGAATACTGGATCTGCCATGGCAACTCCGGCGAATCCAAATGTCAAATGGGAGGAAAGCGAGCAGATTGACATTGGTTTAGAACTCGGTATGTTCGATGACAAACTGACCTTTGAAGCGGATGTTTATCGCAAAGTCACAAAGGATTTGTTGATGGCGCAATTAATCCCAGGATACATTGGAGCCACCAACAATCCGATTTCCAATTTGGGCGAAATTCGTAACCAAGGGGTGGAGCTGTCCTTGACGCATCGCGCTTCGATCTACGACGTGGACATCTCAACCACGTTCAATTACACCCACTTCACGAATGAAGTGATCAATGTGGCTGGTGAGACAGGATTCCTGAACGGATGGGGTTGGCCTGTTCGAAATACCGCAATCACTCGCATGAGCGAAGGATATGCGGTTGGACACTTCATCGGCTATGAAAGCGATGGAATCTTTCAAGACCAGTCCGAGATTTTCACTCACTTGAATGCGGAGGGCGATTTGCTTCAACCCAATGCAGCGCCCGGAGACATCAAGTTCTTGGATTCCAATGGAGACGGCGTCATCGATTCAGATGACATCTCTGACATTGGAAATCCTTGGCCGAAGCACATCTTTGGTTTCAGCACCAACATCGACTACAAAAATTTCTACGTCAGCGCTGTATTCAACGCACAACTGGGGCATGATATTTACCGAACGTACGAACGGTCGGATGTGACCTTTTCCAACTACCAGAGTTTCTGGCTGGGACGTTGGACGCCTGAAGCTCCCAGCACAGAGCTGCCGCGCTTGACATCCTCAGACCCCAACAACAACCAGCGTCCATCGGACTTCTACGTTGAAAAAGGGAACTTTTTGCGGTTGCGCAACTTCCAGTTGGGCTGGAGTTTGCCAAAGCGTTGGATTGATAACGCAAAAATGGAAGAGGTTAAGGTTTACTTCACAGCGAACAACCTCTTCACCATTACTAATTATCGTGGATTTGATCCGGACATCGGCACGAGCGGTTGGATTTTAGACACTGGCATAGATAAGGGCTTCTACCCAAACAACCGATCCATTGGAGCGGGCATTAACGTAACTCTCTAACGCATAGAATCATGAACACGACATACCGTAACCTTCTCATTCTCGCCGGCTTTACCATGGTCTTTGCTGCTTGCAACAAGGATCGACTGCAGGTGGACCCTGTGAACCAGTTTCTCTCGAGTAACTATTACGAAACAGAGCAGCAAATTTCAAATGCGTTGATTGGAGCCTACGATCCTGTGGGGTGGTCAATGGCCTTTGGTCAGTGGATTTCTCCGACCATGTTTGGCGAAATCCGGTCGGACAATGCCAATGCGGGAGGGGATCCCTCCAACAATGATCAGCCGGGCTGGCAGGAGTTTGATGATTTCAGGAATACCAACATCAATACGATAACGCATCCCATCTACCGCAGAAGTTACATTGGCATTGGCCGTGTGAATGCGCTGTTGGAATTGACAGAGCTGGAGAGTCCGGTGGTGGAGGTGTTCAAAGCTGAAGCGTTGTTCTTGCGGGCTTATTACCATTTCGAGTTGTTCCGTCACTTCGGTCCAATTCCGGTTGTGACCACCTCACTTGCACCCAATGCACTTGATTTGCAGCGTAACACGTTGTCGGAAGTCATGCAGCAGATTGTTCAGGACTGTGAGGATGCTGCTGCTGTCTTGCCCGATATGGCTCCACTTGGAGAAGAGGGACGAGCGACAAAAGGAGCTGCACTTGCACTCATGGGGAAGGCATATTTGTATTGGGCGGATTTGAAAGGCGATGATGCAGGTTTGTTTGATCAAGCGGCCTCGGCTTTCCAGGATGTTGTTGATCTCGGTGTTTATGAGTTAGAAGACGACATGGATCGTTTGTATCAGCTGGGTGTGAGAAACACAGCTGAATCGGTTTTCGAGATACAGCATACCCCGCTTTACTCAAGCGATTGGGGTTGGAGTGAAGGCGTAGACGGCAATGCGATGATCCAATTGTGCGGCATTCGCGGATTGTGCGCTGAGCACCCTGATTACGAGGCTGGGTGGGGATTCATGGCCGTCACAGAAGGCCTGTGGAATCACTTTTTGGATGATGATCAATACCGCAGAGACGTGGCCATCATTTCTGAGGACGGACTCGCTCAGGATTTGAGTGACGCGGGCCTGAGTTGTGATCCATTGATTGACATGACACAAAATAACTTTCAGGATTACACGGGATACTGGCAAAAGAAGTATGCAAATTACAAAGCTTTTGCAGGCATGAATGTCAATGGTGGAAATGAGCACCTCACGAAAGCTTTGAACGCGCACTCGATCCGCTATGCAGATGTCTTGTTGATGCATGCCGAGGCTTTGCACCGTGGAACAGGCGACGACGGTTCGGCCATGGCTTCCATTGATGTTGTGCGCGAACGCGCTGCAGGTCCCGGTGAAAATGCTGGCAATTTCCGCACAGCGGCCGATGTTATGGCCGCTGAAGGTTGGAGTTTGTTGGACTTGATTTGGTACGAAAGACGAGCAGAGTTTGCTTGCGAAGGGGACCGTTGGTACGACTTGGTTCGCTCTGGCCGAGCGAATTCCAGTTTGTTTGTCGGTGATGGTGATAAGGAAGGAAATTTCAGTGATGAGCACCTTTGGTTGCCAATCGCTCTGGAAGAGACTGTGCTGGCTACGAGCCTAACGACCTACCCTGAAGCCGCACTTTTCAATTGATCACGACCTCCTTCACGGAGATTTTTTTCAGCATTTATAATCAACCCAATTAAATAATTCATTTCAGATGAACAAGACTTTAAAAGTTCTCAGCGTCATTTTCTTGTCGGGCCTCGTCATGACGGCCTGCAATAAAGACGACGAAAACACGGATCCAGCAGGCGTCATTGCGAGTTTTCAGTACGAGATCAGTGCTGACAACTGGTCAGACGTTGTCTTCACCAACTATTCTCAAAATGCGTCCACGTATGCGTGGAATTTTGGCGATGGCGAAACAAGCACAGAGGAGAACCCAACCCATTCATTTGCTGCAGGTGGCACATACGATGTGATGCTTACAGCAACAGGTGAGGCTGGCACAGCTTCGAGATCAGAGACCATCACGGTGGTGAATCCAAACACTGCACAGCAATTCCTTACGGGAACAGATGGCAAGACATGGTACCTCAATCGTGAGGAAGTGGCCATGGGCATAGGACCTGGAATCGGAGACGTTTCTTGGTGGTCATTTGGCGGCGTTACACCACTAGGCGAGCGTCCATGTATTTTGGATGATTCATTTACGTTCAATCCTGACGGAACGTGGGAAAAGAATACGGAAGGAACAGTTTTTGTTGATTCGGATGCCAACGGCGGATGGTTGGGTAAATCAACGGAGAGCTGCCACACCGAGGATGAGCCTGATCTCTTTGTTGGACCCAATGGGGAAGACCTGAGCGCATGGGCAAACGGAGGAGATTATACGTTCAGTTTCAACAGTGCTCAGAACACGGTGGTCATCGAGGGCTTTGGAGCCTACATTGGGCTTCCAAACAAGACAGAAAACGGGGATAGCTACTTGCCAACGGCGACGAGAACGTATACAATCTTCAATATGGAAGAAGGTGATATCGCTGATAAGCTCGATGTAGCAATTGTAAATTTGGGTGATGGTTCAGCGTGGAGTTTTTACTTGTTGAGCTACCACAATCCAGCGGATATTCCACCGGTTCCCGTGTCAAGCCCAATTGCTGGCTTCTCTTATGTCAAAGATTTGAATACGGTGACATTCACCAACACATCTTCAAACTCAACATCATACGAATGGAATTTCGGTGACGGTGGTTTCAGCACAGAGGAAGATCCTGTTTACACTTACTCAGCGGATGGTGATTACACGGTGACGCTCACAGCCATGGATGACGATATGCTGAGCGACCAAAACTCGCAAGTGGTTTCCATCAGTTCTGCTGTTTTCACAGCGGCAGACCTGTCCAGTGCGGAGGGAAAGGTCTGGAAGTTAGACGGAGAAAGTTCTTATTATGTTGGACCGGGTCAAGGAAGCAGCGAGTGGTGGGGTGGCATTGATGCCGCTGGTGTCATTCAGCGCGCATGCCAACTTGACGATGAATTCATCTTCTTTGATGACGGCACGTTCGAAATTGCAACGCAAGGCCAAGTATGGGCGGAGAGCTACATGGGTGGCGCCGACGAATGCCTTGATGATGGAGCGCTTGTAGCGCCATTCGATGTGTTCGGATCGGGTGTGCACTCTTTCACTGCAACAGATACTGAAATCACAGTGGATGGCCTAGGTGCATGGATTGGTTTCAACAAAGCATACAATGGAGGGGAGTTGAACGGCGAAGGAACAGGAACACCTGTCTCTTCAATTACTTACGAAGTCTATGAGTATAGCAACAATGACGGAGTTGAGCGAGTCACAGTAACAGTTGACTACGGTGATTTCCCTGGTGAGGCGTACTGGACGATGCGCATGATCGCGCAGTAATTTCCGAACTGTATGATATGGAGAAGGGAATCGGTCATGGACCGGTTCCCTTTTTTCATTCTGTGCTTCGTAAGGAAGTTCTTAGCTCTCGAACTTTCATCATTGCATAGAACATTTCAGCTCCAATCTCCAAGGAACGCTGCTGATAGACTTGATTTTCCTCGGGTGTGCCATCGCTGACTTTGGGATCGATGTAAGGCAAGCCAAAACGAGCAGCAGCCCCTTCGACTACCGGGCAGGCCTCGTTGGCCTCTTCGCACACCATGACTGCAGCGAATCCATGCTGAGGATTCTTGGGGTGAGAGTAGCGCGTGCTCATTGTTTCAAAGGGAGAATGAGCTGTTTGAAGTTGGACGCGATAAATGGGATTCGCGCTATCGTCAGAAGCAATGATGTCAACGCCTTGGCTGCGCAATGCATCCACAGCGCTTGGATAGAAAGCGGTGCCTTCGGTGCCTCCGCTCCATGTCTGAACATGCGCGAGATTGCAATGCCACGCAGCAGCTTGAAGCCAAATCTGTCCCAGATGACTTCTCCTGCTGTTGTGGGTACAAATGATCATGACGTTGGCGGGGTGTGTTGTTGGTTGACGAGCAATCCAATGGGCCAATTGATTCAGAGTGTCAAGCCGATCAGATCCTATGCGTTCGGGCAATTGACCGCTCAGTTTTTCCAAGTCTTTTATGGTTTGTGATAAAAGTTTCATGGTTCTGCAGGGGCATTTGAATGGTGAGCGTGGGCAATGGCTTGGCCTATGGGGCATTCTGCAACGTGCGCTCCTTTCAGGTAGCCGGTGCTCACTAAAAATTCTCGCGTGATCTCGCCGCCAGTGAATTTAAAGGTGTTTTTAAACAGGCGCACCCACTCTGCTAATTTCATTTTTCCCTGAAGGTCAAGCCACGATTTGAACGATCCAAAATTTGATTGAAGATTTCGGATTTGCTTCGCGTTATGAATCACTGCAGCAATCTTGAGCCGATTTCGGATGATTCCGGCGTCGCTCATCAATCGTTCAAAGTCTTTTGGTCCGTAGACCGAGATTCGCTCAATTTGGAAGTTGTCGAAGGCCTTTCTAAAGTTGTCTTGCTTGTTCAGAATCGTTGTCCATGACAATCCAGCTTGATTGATTTCTAAGATCAGCCGTCCAAAAAGTTCATCATCGGAATGAACGGGAAATCCATACTGCGTGTCATGATAATGCCGGTGAACGCTGTCTGCAGATAATGCATCCACAAAAGCGCAGTACGAGTGAGGAGGCGATGCAGTCTCAGCCATATTTGTGCAGCGTGATTAACATTCCTGTCCAAATGCACTGAGGAATTGCAGAAGGTCTGCAGTGGTGACAATGCCGTCTTGATTGATGTCTGCTGGGCAAGAATCCGAACAATCATCGAACACACATGTTCCGTCGTCCCAGTGTGCATCCTCATCATAATTGGTTGCGTCTGAGTACATGCATCCACCACCTGGCGTCTCAGGATCTAGAGGGCAATGCTCGGGCGGAAAAAGACAAGACCCATCTTCAAATGTGGCATTGGGATCGTAATTGCAGGCAGCGCTGTAGGTGCACCCTTCGTATTCGATGACAGGGCAGGAGAACATGCATTCATCCATGGACTCGAACAGTGCATTTGCATAGTTGACTCCACCCACGGAAGAACCGCAACCGCTGATGTAAGTGCAGGCGCCATCCATGATTCCAATTCCAAGTACCATGTCGCAAAAGCCGAAATCAACTCCTGCGAGGTCTGTGCACGGCTCGACTTCAACCGATGAAGGCTGGACGGTCAAGGTCGCGGTCTGACTCGCGGTGTTTCCGCATTCGTCGGTGGCCATGAACGAGACGGTCACGTAAATCGTTTCTTCACACGTGATCCATGGAATGGCATCAAAGTCATTGGACCACATGACAGTGTTGCATGCATCTTGAGCTTCGGCACCGGCATAGTCGTTGGCCCAGGCAAACATCTCCATTTCTGCTTCCAAGGGGTCACTGCAGCCAATGGTCATGGCCATGGGCTCAGTGGTGATGATCGGAGGAGTCGTGTCCACCACTTCGATTAGTTGTTGCCCCTCGGTGGTGTTTCCGCTGGGGTCAATCGCTGTGAAATTTCGAATGTAACTCACTGTACCGGAGCATGTTCCAGGAATGGATGTGGTTGTTTCGGTCAATTCTACAGATCCGCTGTTGTCACTTGCGGTCGCAGATTCAAACTCGAAATCGTCGCCACATTCAACAACGAGGTCATCCGGGATGTTGAGGGAAGGAGGGATGTTGTCTCCATTTGAGCATGGGCCAGATGTCCATGTTGTCACGCCATCCGTTACCATTGCGAAGCACGAATTATCGTAGGTCACATTGTTGCAACCACACACCGGAGCATAGATGAATGGACAAAACGCCATTGGGTCGATCAAACTTGGGTCGATGCAGTCCTCTTGTGCGTACAAATTCTGTAAGCCCAATGATGGAATCAAAATGGCGGCGAATACAAGCGTAAAAAACAGATTGCTCTTTTTCATGATTCTCGTGGAGTGGATGATGATTAAAAGTAGCTCCAAACACCTTATCTTCATTCACAGTCAAGAGTGTTTTTGCGAAATATGCTCCTGCGAAGGATCGAAATGAGGGCAGACGATTTCTTCGTTTGAGCACTAACTTTCGTCCATGCGAAAGAAGATTTTATTGTTGGGCTCCGGCGAATTGGGCAAGGAGTTGGTGATCGCGTTGCAGCGATTGGGTCAGTATGTCATTGCGGTGGATGCTTATGCCGATGCGCCTGCCATGCAAGTGGCGCAGGAATTCGAAGTGATCAATATGCTAGACGGTGATGCGTTGGATGCGATTGTAGCCAAGCATCATCCGGACATGGTGGTGCCGGAAGTGGAATCCATTCGGACTGAGCGGTTTTACGATTACGAAGCAAAAGGCATTCAGGTTGTGCCATCGGCGCGTGCCGCGAACTTTACGATGAACCGCCAAGCCATTCGGGATTTGGCAGCGCAAGAATTGGGGTTGAAAACAGCGCCATATCGTTACGCTACTTCGTTTGAATCGCTCAAAGAGGGAGTAGAGGCGGTGGGCATGCCATGCGTTGTGAAACCATTGATGTCGAGTTCTGGGAAGGGCCAATCCGTTATTCGCACAGAAACAGACATCGAAAGAGCTTGGCAATACGCCCTTGACGGTTCTCGGGGTGATTTGGCGGAAGTGATCGTGGAATCTTTCATTGACTTCGATTACGAAATCACCCTGCTTACGTTGACCCAGGTCAATGGGAAAACCTTGTTTTGTCCGCCCATTGGCCATCGGCAAGAACGAGGTGATTATCAAGAAAGCTGGCAACCGGCAGCTATGGAATCTATGGAATTGAAAGAAGCGCAGGATATGGCGTCAGCCGTAACCGCTTCACTCGGTGGAAATGGCATTTGGGGCGTTGAATTTTTCATCAAACGAGCCACATCAGATGCGCCGGCTACCGTTTATTTCTCGGAACTTTCTCCTCGTCCGCATGACACTGGCATGGTGACGTTGGGGCACACGCAGAACTTCTCTGAATTTGAATTGCATGCTCGGGCAATTTTGGGTTTGCCGGTTCATACCATTGAACACCTTCGCAACGGAGCCAGTGCTGTTGTATTGGCTCCGGCAGATGCCCAATCAACTTCGTCGGCATCTTCAAAGCCACCGAGTTTCTCTGGCCTCGAGGCTGCATCTCTCCTGCCAGATACCGATTTCCGCATATTTGGAAAACCGTCTGTCCGTCCATTTCGCCGCATGGCCGTGGCGTTTTCGTTTGGTCAAAAGGACGCCAATGTGAAGGACCTTGTAACCAAGGCCAAAGAGGTGGCGGATTTAATCCAAATAGAGTCATAGCCTCTCATTTTTTGGGATAAACATTTAATTCATTCGTTTATTTTTGCAGCAGAATAAAACCGAAATGGTCGATTCGCAGGATGCTCCGCCAATAAATAACTTATTCTCTGAAGCCAAGGCCTTCATTGCTTGCATGGAGGCAGATTCCATTGCAAACCGCATGCTTGACGCTGAAGGTGGAAGCGAGGTGCGGTTGAATGCGATTGCCCAAGAAATAGAAAGGTCTGGAACATACACGCACACACCAAAGGAATTGCAATTTGGGGCGCGATTGGCATGGCGCAATAGCAACCGGTGCATCGGACGTCACTTGTGGCGTTCCCTTGAAGTTCGCGATTTTCGTGATGCACATGCCGCAACCAACCCAACGGATGCTGTAAACGGGGCACTTCAAAGTCACCTGAATGATGCCTTCAATGCCGGTCGCATCAAAAGCATTATCAGTGTTTTTGCGCCCCGACGACCGGATGGCTCAGACGCACTGCGCATGGCGAATCATCAGTTGACGCGATACGCTGGATTTCGAATGGCTGATGACACGGTGCTCGGTGATCCGCATTCTGTGGAGCTGACTGATCAATGCATTGAATACGGCTGGTCGCCAGCGCATCGAACACAGTTTACCCCTTTGCCTTGGCAGTTCATCATCGAAGGCGAGCGAACTCCGATCATGGATGTGTTTGAAGAACAACCGGATTTGTTTCAAGAAGTCCATTTGACCCATCCAGATATTCCTGAATTTCGGTCCTTGAATCTGAAGTGGTACGCCGTGCCTTTGCTGTCAGATATGGCCATGAAGATTGGAGGCATTGTCTATCCATTCGCTCCTTTCAATGGGTTTTACATGGGAACGGAAATTGGTGCACGCAACCTTTCAGATAAAGATCGTTACAATGCATTACCGGCGGTGGCAAAGGTCATGGGGATGGACACATCATCCAATCGCTCGCTTTGGCTGGATCGTGCGCTGGTAGAACTGAATCGGGCCGTTTTGTACAGTTTTGACCTAGCGGGCATTACAATTGGTGATCACCACACATTGGGCGAGCAGTTTGAAGCTTTTTGCCAGGCAGAATCAAGAAAGAATAGAGAGGTAAAGGGTGACTGGTCGTGGCTTGTTCCACCAATGTCAGGATCATTGACGCCGCAATTTCATCGTTCCTACGACAATGAAGTCGTAAGGCACACCAATTTCTTCTACCAAGAACCGAACGCACCAAAAAAGAATAAAGCCAGTGGATGTCCGTTTCATTTGTAGTTTTGATTGAATCCTTTCATCCAATTCCTTTTTGATGCTCATTGCTTTTGCTGCTGTTGCTGCCCTAGGCGCCGTTGTTTCTTGTCTCTTGCTATTGACTATGCGAGGGAAAATGGGAGGAGGCGATTCCATCTCAGAAGAGAGGTTGACGAATTTGGCGGAATCCATGCGCGATGAGTTTGCACGCAACCGAAAAGAATCGGCAGAGCAAGGTCAAGCTCAAAGAGAGGAGCAACGAAAATTACAGGAAGTCTTTGAGAAGAAAATGGAGGAAAACGCAAAGGATCAGTCGGGCGTTTTACGGCAACAATTTGGTGATCTTCTGAAGCAGCTTGAAACCCAGAATAAACAGTCACTCGAAGCCCTGAAAGATGTGCGCGGTGCCGTCGAAAAACAATTGAACGACATTCGGGAAGACAACGGCAAGCGTTTGGAAGAGATGCGAAAGACGGTCGATGAGAAACTACAAGACACGTTAGAAAAGCGATTGGGTGAAAGCTTCAAAATTGTGAGCGAGCGCTTGGAACTCGTGCACAAGGGGCTGGGAGAGATGCAAACGCTGGCAAGTGGTGTGGGCGATTTGAAAAAGGTCCTGAGCAATGTTAAAACCAAGGGAATCCTTGGAGAGTACCAATTGGGGAACATCATCGAACAGCTCCTTCCTTTGGAGCAATACGAAGAAAACATCGCCACTCGCCCTGGCAGCAGTGAACGGGTGGAGTTTGCCATTCGCATGCCAGGCAATTCGGATGACGATAGCGTCTGGTTACCCATTGATTCGAAGTTTCCGTTGCAGGGGTATGAAAACCTGTTGAATGCCCGGGAATCTGGAGATTTGGAGGGAATTGTGTCGGCTGAGAAGGCGTTGACATCTACGATTGAAAAATTCGCCAAGGATATCTCAGAGAAATACATCGAGGCGCCGCATACGACAGACTTTGGTATCATGTTCCTGCCCATTGAGAGCTTGTACGCTGAAGTTCTTCGTCATCCGGGATTGTTTGAAACATTGCAGCGCAAGCACCGGATCACCATTACGGGGCCGACCACGATGTCTGCGCTTCTCAATAGTTTGCAGATGGGATTCCGTACCCTAGCAGTGACGAAACGAAGCAGCGAAGTTTGGAAGATTTTGGAAGCGGTGAAGACGGAGTTCGGTAAGTTTTCGAGCAAGCTTGAGCTCGTCGACAAGCAGCTTTCTACTGCCAAGCGCTCACTCGAAGACTTACGCAATACCCGTACCAACGTCATGGAGAGTAAGCTTCGGAAAGTGGGGACCCTTGATCACGACGAGAGTGATCGGTTGTTGGATTTGCCTTCTGAAGAAGAAGACTTAAGAGATGTTTATGATTCCGATCGAGACATTGATTGAGGCCTCTGTGAGGAATTGGTTTGGCAGCCTGTGTTTTTGAGTTTGAACACGAGGGATGTCATTCGAGGTTGCGCACCACCTTGTAGGTGGGATCATCGAAATGGTTCACTTCGATGATGGACTCTGCCTTATCAATCAAAGCTCGGCAGTCTTCGCTCAAGAATCGGATGTGGACGGTCTTTCCTACCTCTGCGTAGCGTGCCGTTAATTTGTTCAACGCCTCAATGGCAGACATATCCACAATGCGGCTCTCTTTGAAATCCAGCACCACATGCTCAGGGTCTCCCAGGATGTCGAATTTGTCGGCGAATACGGTCGTAGATCCAAAAAACAGCGGCCCGTAAAGTTCATAGTGTTTCCAGCCTTTTTCATCCACTCGCTTTCGTGCACGAATTCGGACGGCATTGTCCCAGGCAAAGACCAATGCGGCAACAACGACGCCGATAAAGACAGCCAAAGCAAGATTATGCATGAAGGCTGTGACAAGTGTTACCAATACCATGATGAACACGTCGGATGTGGGCATGCGACGGAATGTGCGTAAGGATGCCCACTCGAAGGTTCCGATGGCGACCATGATCATTAGGCCCGTGAGCGCAGCCATGGGAAGCTTTTCAATGAGTGGTGCCCCAAATAGGATGAATATGAGCAGCATGACCGAAGCTACGATTCCGCTCAGGCGGGCTCTCGCTCCAGAGCTGACGTTGATGAGACTTTGTCCAATCATGGCACATCCGCCCATTCCACTGAATAAGCCGCTCATGATATTGGCTGCTCCTTGCGCTACGCATTCGCGATTGCCATGTCCTCGAGTGCCAGTGATTTCATCTAGAATGTTCAGGGTCAATAGGCTCTCGATCAATCCAACGCCGGCGACAATTGCAGCATAGGGGAAAATGATGGTGAGTGTTTCCAGGGTAAATGGCACTACCGGAATGTGAAATGGCGGAAATCCACCTTTGATGGATGCCAGGTCACCCACCGTTTTGGTGTCAAGACCCAGCAGGGTAACCAACCCAAAAACCACTGCAATAGCGGTCAAACCGCCAGGTACTTTTTTGGTGAGTTTGGGCAAAAAGGCTATAATGGCCATGGAGATCAGTGTGAGGCCAACAAAAATCCCCAAAGAATCTCCCGTGAGCCAATCACCGCTTTCGTCCTTGAATTGACTGATTTGGCTGCCACCAATGATGATGGCTAGACCGTTTACGAATCCAAAGATTACGGGCTGAGGAACCAGGCGCATCAGTTTTCCCAATTTGAGGAACCCTGCTGCCAGTTGTATAATTCCAGCTAAAATGACCGTGGCAAAGATGTATTCAGGACCCTCGAGCAAAGCGAGGGAGGCAATCACCACCGCTATTGCGCCCGTTGCCCCACTGATCATACCGGGCCGGCCTCCTAAAACGCTGGCAACGAGCCCCACCATAAAGGCTGCGTAGAGTCCAGTCAAAGGGCTCAGGCCTGCAATGAGCGCAAAGGCTACCGCTTCTGGAATCAAAGCCATCGCAACGGTAAGTCCACTCAGTACTTCGAGGCGGTAGTCGACGGTTTGTCGAAAGTCAAAAAGGGCAAGTCTCATGGCTGTTTTTAGGTCTGAAAAAAGGCGCAAAGATACCGGCTCTTTGCCTTCAAAAAACCACGGTTCCGGACCATGATTTTGACTTTAGAATGCACGGCAGACGCGTTGGCTCGCTTATTGCGCTCCAGTGCTCAAAGTAATGATGGTAAAGGAACCGTTCTAAAGACTCCAAGTGGATACGATTTGATTCATTTATTGATCAAATCGAGACCTGCCAGATGGTTTTAACATGTGTTGTCCCTGCTAGCGGATGGCACGGACCACACCAAAGAACAGGTTGCCCGTCAGTAAACGTCCTTTGAATTGACCGCTTTGATCAGGAAGTTCACTGCTTGGCCGGCTCGCATGGTTCAATGATGCCATCCGTGCCGAAAGTTCTATGCTCCAATCCGGAGCGATGTCGCAGGTGGCATGCATTCGAAGCATAGGGGCCAAGGTGATTCGGTTGGACGGAAATTCAGCATCGCCGTAATCGACAATGTTGCCTTCTTGCTCAGTAAAGGTTCTCCCACTCAGCGAGGCTCTCCAATGAACGAGTGCTCCAAGAGCAAAGCCCCCGCGTAAAATGGGAGTCAACGACCATTGGTTTTGCCATTCCAAGGGAATGGTGATTGTACGCAACCGATTATGATGGACGACACGTCGTTGTGCCAAAACTAGCACTTCAGCAGTCCCATACACGGAGTTGACCGTATCACCGGTATTGGGATCAATTTCAACTTGCAATAAGGCGTCGTCAATGGTGTTGAATTGTTCGAATGTCCTATTGTAATTGAGCTGGTGGACGAATTCGTTCCATTCGATTCCCGCACCCCATTTTTGCCGTAGAGCATCGAATTCGATCATTGCACCCACGCTCCATGATCCATCCGATTTCATGTTGTCGTTTTGGGCAAGGAGGTTTGCACCGTCTTGTTCCAAATAGCTGAACTTACTCCAGGTTGGACCCTGGTATACGCGAAGATTGAACGAGCGACTTGCGCCTTCGTCATTCATGCTTTGACCATCTGTTGAAGTTGCCATCGGTGCGAGCGCAGCGGCAAGCGGTTTGCTCGATTCAGGAGGGTTTTGGGGATCCATGAAGAGCAATAAATCCATAACGATTAGCCCACGTTCGGACTCGATTTTCATTTCGGTCGATGTGGTGATCGCTGCTGATTTAGAATTTAGAGGAACACTCCTGGTCAGTTTATCATTCACCTCAATGGTTGTGGACTTAGCGTTTGATGGCTGTTGATTGTCGTTGGCGGCTGCATCAGGATTGCCAATGGAATTGTTATCGGTATCGGAGTTGGTGTCGGAGTCGGTAGTGAGCACAGAAGTTGCGCCGTCAGTGTCATTACTTTGGGGAAACCGGGTGGATGGCGCGTCAGCGGCCCGTATTTGCTTTTGATTTTCGTTCGGAACGAGTGTCGTTTCTGCATCAGGATACACGGACCATCCAAGAGCAGCTACGATTCCTGCTGCAGCGATATATCCAGCGGTGCGTCTTCGGGAACGCATGCGATTGGCTTGGAGATCATCGGCATCCAATTCCGACGCAATGGAATTCCACAAAGTATCTTGTTCTTGACCAGACAACGGGTTGTGTTCCTGTCCCAGTTTATCCTGAAATTGTTTTTCAAAATCGTTCATGCGTTCAGTTTTTGACGGATGTTTTGCTCATCCAATTCCACGGTAAGCAGGTGTTTTTGAATCCATGACTTTGCCCGTGAAAGCCTTTGCCGTGATAGATCTCCTGATATTTCCAAAAGGTCAGCTACTTCTATGTGGGTATAGCCTTCAATGGCCACCAACATGAAAACACGGTAAAAGTCATTTGGCATTTTGCTCATTTCTTTAAGCAGCTCTTGGACAGTGAGGTCGTTGATTGCAAGAGGTTCTGCAGCGAGTTCATGCGATTCAACATCTAGCGCTTTCGTTTCGTTTGATGCCGCTTTGACTCCATATGTAATCGCTGTGTTGATAGCGATGCGCGAGGACCAATTCAAAAAGGTGCCTTTCTCGGAATCGAAGGAAGCTAGGCTGCGAAAAATGCGCAGGTAAATTTCTTGCAGTACATCGTTCCATTCGCGGCTGTGGTATACCTGCCGTTGAACGATGGCGCGGACATACGGCAACGTCAAGTCATAAAGCTCTCTCTGTGCTTTCCGTTCGCTTTTGAGGCAACGTTGGATTAACTGATGTGGCACCGTGGTGGTCATTCTGAGCGCTAAAAAGTCAGGGAACGTTGATGAGGATCTGAGCCAGACAGCCCAGAGAATCGGTGCATTCAATTCCGAAGAAACCTGAGTTTAAGCCATTGATTTCGATGAACCCCGTTGATTCGGAAAGGATGCCATTTTCCAATGCCGTCCACTCTGGAGACAACAAAGTCCATGCGTAGGGTCCTTGTCCACCATCGATGTAGATTGAGGCCGATCCGCTTCCAGATCCGTCATCCGCCTCAGATGAAACGAATGTCACCGAAATGGCACAATCTGCAGTGGTAACGCATTCGCAGTTCGTTGTTACCAATCCTTCAATGCTGTCGTTGAGAAGGCATGCGTCGCCCACGTCCCCCATCAATTCGGGACAATCCCAACCCGTTAAATTCAGGTCGACGTTTGCCATTGCTGATGTCGAGCATCCTTCAGAATCATTCACAATCAGTTGGTAGATGCCAAAATCGAGCGATGAAAGCGCTGGGTTCGAGCCCACCAAGTCTCCAGATCGGTACCATGCATAGCTGTAAGGCTCTGTTCCTCCTGTCACAGTGCTTTCGAGCATGCCACTGCCCGTGCCGTCATCCGGCGAGGAGTTGATGCCGACGCTCATTCCGCAGGGTTGATTCACAACGCATTCACAGTCTTGCGAAACGAACCCAGTTGCCAACACGCCAGCCAGCTCTTGAAGACAAGAATCACCCACATTCAACTGCAGCAGTTCACAATCGTAGGAGGGGACAACGACAATGGTTTCGTGCGCACCTTCCTCCAAAATGATGAGCTCATCGATGTCTTCCTTTTGACATGCCAACAAGGCAGCGGAAAGCGCCACAACACCACAAAAGGTTCCAAGAAATGAGTGCCGAGAATTGCTATTTATCATGCGGTTAGAAATCAAATAAGGTTCGAAGCCAATATGAAGAAATCCCGCAGGCCAAATGCCTGCGGGATTTCAACTCAAAGCAGAAATGAGTTAGAATGCTGCCGTTTCAGGCACTATCGAATCACGACTTTCTCTGTGCGAACAAGGCCGTTCTGTCGAACCTGGCAGAAGTACAAACCAGGTGCGAGGTTAGCAACATTGATGCTTTGCGCATCGCTGGTCTCTCCGGGGTTTCGAGTTGTTTGTACAACCACTGATCCATCCATTGAGAGCATGGTGATCTCTACCAGACCGGTAGAAGATGCTTCCCAATTCAGTCCGAATGAACCGTTGACCACCGGGTTTGGCACGACGTTGAAGCCAAGTTCATTTGCCGGTTGTTCGTCAATGCCATTGACAACGCCATCTTCACCATTCATGATGGTGATGCTGAATCCGTCCATGAATCCGTTGATCCAACCTAAGGAGTCAATCTCTAGCATTTGGCATGAAGTCGACACGCAATCTTCTTCCTCGTTGGATACCGTCAGGCACAAATTGTAAGGCCCACTTCCTCCATACGTCCACGAAGGGAAGGGATCGCTACTCGTGCCTTCGTCTCCAAAGTCCCAGGAATAGCTGTTGCTCTCATCGTAGCCCCAGATAAATACAAAGAGCTCAAAGGGAATCACTTCGTTTTCATTGTACGCTTGCACAACGGTGAAGTCAGCCACGCAGGAGTTGGGCTCTTCATAGTCAACACATTCGCAATCTTCTGAAACGATTTGCAGCATGCCTCCATTGCCACAGAAGTCTCCTACATTGGCTTCGAGCTCAGGACAATCCCAAGCTGTCGGAACGTCTTCCCAGCCGAATGCAACGCAGCCGTTGGCATCGGTCACCTGCAGGAAATAGGTACCTGCCGGCACACTGTCAAGCGTTGTCCCCGTTCCGCCCAACGTATCAACTTCGATCAAAAATTGTTCGTCCCAAAAGTCTGTCCATATATAGACGTAGGGTGGAGTGCCTCCTGATGCGATAGCCTCCACGCTTCCAGAGCCCGTTCCATCATCAATGGACAACAAGTTGGTTTGGACAACGACATCGCAATCAGAGACTTCGATGCATTCACAATCTTCATTGATCACACCAAATGTACCTTGGTCGATGCCACATGGGTCACCGATGTTGCCAATCAAATCTGGGCAATCGAAGTCATTGCCTCCATTGCCAGGATCCCATGTTCCATCCCAATCGTTGGCTAATATCCAACCCGCAACTTCATTGCAGGCATCCTCGTCGCCAGCCATTGCTTCAGAGATGCTTTCAGCAAGTCCGCAGAAAATCCAAGGTTCAGGGTTGTCCTGGTTTCCGCATTCCATTAACGCGTACATCAGAAGAGATGAAGGGTCAAACAAAGTGGAATCAGTGCCAGGGAGATAAAACTCCAAGCAATTTTCAGGTTCGATGTATTCGACGCAATCGCAGTTTTCATCGATGATGCCCCATCCGCCCTGGCAACCCCAACCAACATTGCCCATCAAGTTTGGGCAGTCCCATTCGACATCGCCATCGCCACAACCCACATCAACACTGACCGCATAAACGATGTCAGTAGGAGTGTTGCTTATAAAGTCAATCGGAGGTAAAATCGTGGTGTCTTCGCCGCAAATGACCGCGACATACATCGATAAATTGGTAATCGACTCTTCCCAATAGTATTCTGTGGTAAGCGTTCCAACTGGGAACATTGTAAAGGTGTAATTCGGCTCATACTGTTGCCAACCAGAGCCCATTTCGTTTCCGGTGCCCATTGAATCTGGGAGCACATCGAAAGCGAGCTGGACCTCAAACATAAATGGATCTAAATCAGATGACGTACCGTTCAATTCGAGATCGAGCGTGGTCTGGCCAAAGGCCGATCCGAGACCAAAAAAGATTACGGCGAGTGAGAGGAGTGTTTGTTTCATTTCAATCAAAAAGTATTGTTCATAAGGGAATACCACGCTGCATCTTCTACGTGACACGGTTTCAGCAGAAAGTTAAGGGATGGCCCATTAAAAAGACATAGCTTCGACTCATGATTATCAAGCGCAATCCATTGAATCACAGAGAAACATCATTTGGATTCATGGAGGTGCTGGCGGAAGCAGACGGCAAGCCCCTTGTAGAGTTTTTGCATTTTGAACGAAACGGCAGAAGCCATTCCCATGATGAATGGGAGATGGTAAGAGTAACAGCCGGCGGCGGGAAAATCATGGTGGGAGAGGAAGTTGTTGTGGTCCGTGCAGGCGATACATGCCGCATTCCACCGTACACCGAGCACTGGATGGAGCCCGATGGCACCATGGATATTTTGCTATCGTATTTCCAGGAGTGAAGGTGTGTGCCACGTCATCCACGTGCAATGTTTCAAAACTTACGGGGCTCAATGGTGAAGTCCTTTGATTCATTTGCTTAGTTAGCCAAACTAACTTTTAATCTTTCATTACATGAAAAAGAGAATGATTGGAACCCTCTTGGGTTTCTTGGCCATGTTCGGATTTGGCGCAATTTATTACGGCATTTTAACGGCGGATGCTCAAGCTGCCATGGCGGCTGAATTTTCCAGTTGTATGAGTGCTGAGCCTAACATGCTTTACATCGTCTTGGGAAATATCCTTGGAGCTTTCCTCCTTGTATATTCTTTTGATAAAATGGGAATCAATGATGCGAAATCAGGAGCTTACCAAGGTGCCATAATCATGGCACTTGTTTTTGCGATGTCCAATCTGTTCATGGGCGCACAGTTCACAATTTGGGATACGCAAGGATTGCTTACCGAATGGATCGTAGGGATTGTGCACGGCTTGTTAGCTGGTGCTGCCATAGGAGCCTATAATTCAAAGCTCAGTTGAGCGGCTGAAGATTATTTTACTCGAAAAGCTAAGCCCGGTGGACAGAAGTCTACCGGGCTTTTTCATGAAGTTTATTTTTTTAGCGAATGCTACTGAACCATCAAGCGCTGCATGGATGACGTCCCAAATTCGCCCACTTGAATAAGATAAGCACCACCAGCCCATTGGCTCACATCGATGGGACGGCCGTCCCACGTGCTTTCCATGACCACGCGGCCTTGGAAATCTAGAATGATGATCGGGCTGAATGCCGGGCAGTTGCGCAATGAGAAGCTTTCGGAAGCCGGATTCGGAGCAATGGTCCATTGCGGCTCGGTTGCTGTGGTCGTCAATTCAAATTCATCTACGCCGGTGACGTTGCCATATATGTAGTATTCATATTCGGCACGAGCAGGCGATAACGATATGGCATCGGTGTTGGATGCTCGGATGTAAAACAGGAGGTTTTCTCCACCTGTGTCTGGAAGCAGCGCAGTGAATGTTCCATCGCCAACAACTGCGTCTCCTTGGGTACCGTCATCGGACATGGCAATGGATTGGAAGTTGCTTGCAATATCTCCGGTGGTCCACATCAATTCCAAGCCAGTAGCATCAATGGTTGGAACTTGAACAGTTCCATTTTCCACTGAGACAGACCCCATAACTGGTCCAGCATCAGAGACCTCTGGGTGACTGCTCAAAAAGTTCATGCGCTCTTCAATCGTACTTATAATACCCCCAAAACCCCAATCAGACCAAAAGGCGCTGAAGACGTTCGTATTGAAATACGTGAAAGGGAAGAGAGCATTGGAATCGGATTGTGCTGCATCATTCGCGAGGGTCTGGAATGCGCTGATTTCCTCTGCAATTTCCTGTACCTCCATCGATTCTTCCATGATTGTGCGAATGTGTGCAAGGTAGAGTTGGCGATACAGTGGCTGACTGTAGAGGTACTGAACCAACGGTCGGTTGTCCCAAGAAGCACCATTTCCAGTGAAAAAGGGATCAAAATGGTAGACATCATTTGGGCTCCAATAACTCCATCCCATGATGGCTCCAACAAAAGAGTTATCAAAGTCCCATGGAATCATTTGAAAGCGTCCTTCTACATCTTGGTAGAGGTAGTAATTGTGAACGTAATAACCGTTGTAGGTGTCGAGGTTGCTTACCACCGTATTCACTGCCATGGCCCAAAGCACGCGATCAATGTTCAGGACGTCGCCCAGATCTTCTGGGGAGAATTCTAGGGTATTGATCAAATCGAGCAAGGCCTCCCACCCGTAATCTGATTTGATTGTGTAACTGTCATAGTAGTTCGTGGTGTCTGTACCGAGGTACCCCAAAGAAGGGACTCCGCCATCTGTGCCTTCACCGTCTTCTCCGCAGAAAACACCTGCACCGTCGCATTTGAAGAGCACACCATCGTTTTCATCAAAGTGCTTGTTCAAAAACTGACGATTGATCGATTCGGTGTTCACATACAATCCTGTGTAATCACCTTGCGTATGCAATTCAATCAAGTTGATTTCCGGCGTTGGCAAGTATTTTCGGTAAATCCGACTTGCGATGTACTCCTTGCAATACGTTGGATCGAGCCAAGCATTGGCCAATTTCACCTTGTTGTATCCCATCAAGTCTTGTCCCGAAATCCAGTGGTTGAAATCAAGGTTGTAAGGCACTTTTACGCTCCCGACATCGAGTGGAAGACAGAAGGTTGAGTTTCCCTTGTAACGCACCCCAACACTGTCCAATGAGATTCCGTCAATGGCCACATTGGCTGGGATTCTGAGCGACGGATTGTTGAAGAATGCGTCCACAAGGACAGAATGATAGTTGTCATCTTCAAACGTTACATCCATTTGACGCAGAATACTCGGGTCAAATAAGCTTCCATCACCAGTGTAAAATTGCTGAGGATCGTGGGTGATCAAGTTTTGGCTGATAGCGAATTGTGCTGTTGCACAAAGCAAGAAAACGAGAGTCAGAAATTGACGCATGACATTGGAATATATGGAACAAACTTAATGCAGCCGGATGAATTAATTCCAGAGTATTTCATTGAACGCCGTACTTGTGGTATCGGTATTCAATCCGAAGGTTTGCTTCATCAATACTACAACCTCTTGGGTCGCAGGATCGGCATAATACTGAGTGTTGAAATATCCACTCCAAAAAAACCTACCTGCTCCAGGAGCATCGCTTTTAACCCCGAATGCCAACCCCTGTTGCCAAGGACCAGAAATAAGTCCCGGCGCCTGATCCGACATGACACTATCCACGGTCGCTTCCTTCAAAACCCGAACACCTTTTGCCGCGCCACGGCCCAGGTACATCTGCAAAAACGTGGCATAATCGCTTGCACTGCTCGTCAATCCTGCTCCACCCGAGCAAAGGGGCCATTCAGCGTGCATCGGGTAGTCAATGGTATAATCGGGGTGTTCATGCGTTTGCCAGGAAGATCCATCGGGTGTCCGCTCCATGACGTTGGCTACGCGAGATTGATCGGAATCCGGTACGACAAAATGCGTGTCATCCATACCCAAAGGTTCAAAAATTTCTGTGTCTACAAATTCGGCATAAGGCTGCCCTGAGGCGACTTCTACGACGGCGACCAATACGTCGAGGCCCAGGCTGTACGTCCATTCCGATCCCGGTTCGTGAGCCAAGGCCAATTGGCCGATTTTTTCAGCGTTTTCGAGTGTGCTGCGCATGTCGCGTGCAAACAAGTCTGTGACGTCGTGTTTGGCGTAAAGTTGTTCATACCTTGAGTCGCCAATTTCTCCATAGGGGATCCCGTTGGTGTGGGTCATCAGATGCCTGATCGTTAAGGCATTTTCCGCAGGCGTGCTTGTAAATGAAGTGTCGGCCATTAGGGAATCTAAAATGCCGGTTGATGCAAATATCGGAATGTACTTAGCCACCGGATCATCGATTTCAAGAAGCCCCTTCTCCCAGCATATCAAGGCGGCAGTGGAAGTAATGGCTTTGGTTTGAGAGCAGATGCGAAACAGAGTATTGGGCTGCATGGGTGATTGAGTCAAAGGGTCTGCAAAACCATAGGCGCGGTGTAAAATGACTTCGCCATCTCGCGCTGTGAGCAGCACGGCACCGGGGATTTGATTGGTTTCCACAGCCATCTTAATTGCACCATCCAGCATCTGCCAGCGTTCGTCAAGAGGAGCTTGACACCCTGCGATGAATATGATGACACCGATGCTGAGTGCCAGGGGCAAACCAATTCGGTGCTTTGCGTGTCGTTTCTCCATTGTGCGAAGTTAATGATTGAGAGAATCTGGCTTTAATTCACGATGTTTACAAGATGAGAAATGTCTCCAAGGCTATGGTGCTCATTGCTTTTGCAACGCTATTTCTGCACGCTCAAGTTCACGGTAAACACCTCATTCACGTGGATGCTGCGAGCGCTAAAGCACAGAAAACAGCTCTGCTGATCATGAACGGATTTGGAGGGAGCAAAGCGGCATGCAAAGCGCAACTCATGTTTTGGCGTGATCAGGGCATGGACGTTTTTATTCCCGAAGTGTTGCTTCGTCCCTCCTTGGAAACGAGCTCAGAAGCAATGGATGATTTCATGGCGACGTATCACTTTGAAGATTACAAGGATGTGAAAGTCATTTGTTACATCGCAGGCGCTTATCTGCTGCATACCTATCTGTTGGACCATGAGTTGCCAAACCTTACGAGCATTGTTTACGATCGCAGTCCTACACAAGAGCGCGCGCCGCGTGCCGTGATTCAAAAGGCACCACTTTTGGGGAAATTGAGCAAGGGGCGGGTGCTCGAAGATTTGAGTGTTGCAGAATGGCCTGAACCGCCAGTTCGGTCCACCATTTCGAAAGGTCTGATGATTGAAAATCGAGCAACTTCACTGATGCGCTTCCTCGAGGACGAATGCATGGCGATGGGACCGTTGAATTTCGATTGGCCATCCATGGATCCTGATGCGGAGGATGCGTTTCACATCGCGCTTGATCATGACATGATGTACCGGCGATGGGATTTGTTAGGAGCTGCTGTGCTGCAATTCTTTGAGACAGGGGCCTTTCCCTCTGAACTTTCAAGGGAACGATTGGCGGAGAATCCTTTCGATAAAAATATGGTCATTCCTTGAGTTCTGTATGAAGATTCCGAGCACATACAACTTGAAGCCTGCATTTCAACGGCTGCTGCTGCCGGCACTAAGGGCCCTCCACCGTGTGGGGATTTCTCCCAATGCTTTGACTTGGTTGGCCATTGCTTGGTCCGCCGCACTTGGTTGGATGTTTGTGAAAGGTTTTGCCAATCCAAGCTGGTACTTTGCCATCGCACTTGGCTTACTATTGCGGATGGTCTTGAACGCTTTGGATGGGATGATGGCTCGCCAATATGCAATGACAAGTACCAGCGGTGCGTACCTCAATGAACTCGGCGACGTGGTGAGCGATGCCTTGGTCATGTGGCCGCTGGCATTGTTTC
Source organism: Flavobacteriales bacterium UBA1531 (assembly GCA_002323795.1). Classification (GTDB taxonomy): domain Bacteria; phylum Bacteroidota; class Bacteroidia; order Flavobacteriales_D; family Sanyastnellaceae; genus UA16. Next base: position 54,591 of record DCPZ01000004.1, read on the forward strand.
CAGGGGTCCATCCGGGTTGGGTCGGCGGATTGTTGTGGTTGGCTGCTCTGAATGAAATGACGGGAGTTTTGGGTGGATGGCTTGCGGGTGAACGACGCTACGAAGGTCCCATGGGCAAGAGCGACCGCACGTTGGTCTGGGGATTGTTTTGCTTTTTGCTCGGAGCAAGAGTTGAGGTCGCCGAATGGGTGGAGCCCGCAATTGTTTTGGTCATGATTTGTTTGACCTTGAGTACTTTTATTCGAATTCGGAAAGCCCTGAATCCATGAATAAGCTGATTTCTTCTTGGGGTATGAATGCCGAGCTTCAATGGGTCATCTTCATCATCCTTTGCATTTTGGTGGTGAGCTCAACGGCCTGGTTCATTTTGGGTCGGCTCAAGCCCTCCAAATTGGCAACGGAATTGCAAGTGCGCACCCGTTCATGGTGGGTCATGTGTGCATGTTTCATTGTGACAACGCTTGTGCATCCTTTGGTTACGGTTCTTGGTTTGATGTACCTCAGTTATGCTCTTCTGCGTGAAATGTACCCCTTGCTAAAATTGGATGCGCGTGAGCGAAACGTGGTGCTCGTGTGCTACGCTACCGTACCCATTCAGTATGGCTTGGCATATTTTGGAATGAAGACTTTGTTTTTGGCATTTATTCCTGTTTTCATGTTTGTCTTCATTCCATTTTTATTGGTGGTGCGAGGGGAAACCAAAGGAATCGTTCGGTCCATTTCGTTGATGCCTTATTCGTTGGTTGCTTGGGTTTATGGAATGAGTCATTTGGCTCTGTTGTTCCAATTGCCAGAATCTGCTGGATCCACGGCAGGACCGCAGGGTCTGTTACTCTACTTGATATTTTTGGTGGGAATGAACGATGTGCTTCAGTTTGCCTGGGGAAAGATCTTGGGACGGCGCCCTGTGCTGCCCACGGTCAGTCCAAACAAAACGTGGGAAGGTCTCATTGGTGGCGTTTTGTCCATCACGCTCATCGCCGTCGCGATGCGATTTTTGACGCCGCTCAATGTGTGGCAGGCTGCGATCGTCGGTTTTGTAACTGCAATCGCGGGTTTCATGGGTGATGCGATCGCTTCGGGCATCAAACGAGACATTGGAATCAAGAATTCAGGCCACGCCATTCCAGGCCATGGAGGATACTTGGACCGATTGGATGGCTTTTCTGCTGCGGCTGCACCATTTTTTCACCTGATCTTTTTCTTCTGCTACAGTTGAGTGTCCAGACACCATGGAAAAACAGCGAAAAAAAGATCTGGAAACCAATCTGAACCTGCCCGCTCCTGCGTCATGGCGGAGAAGGACCATGCTTGTCTTTTTGTACAAAATACTTTGGCGAACGATTCTGGGGGTAGTCATCGGTTTACGTTACCTCGGAGTGAATAAAAATCAGCCTGACGGCCCCGTGATTTACATTGCCAATCACAACAGCCATTTGGATGCAATTTCCATGATGACGGTGGTTCCCCGTCACCGGTTGCACCTCACGCATTCGGTCGCAGCGCAAGATTTCTTTGGCAATTCCTTTTTTCGCCAATGGTCCATGGAAAATTTGGTCAACGCTGTTTTGATTTCCAGAAAGCGTCGAGAGGATCAGGTCGATCCCATCGAATTTTTAGACGGCTTACTTCAAGCGGGCAGAAGTTTGATCCTGTTTCCTGAAGGCACCCGGGGAGTTGCCGGTTCGATGGGTGACTTCAAGCGCGGTGTAGGTCATCTGGCCTCGCGCCATCCGGGGATTCCTGTGATTCCGATTTACCTCGATGGTCTGTACCGAAATTTGCCCAAAGGTCGGGCGATGATTGTTCCATTTGGGGGCAATCTGATCATGGGAGAACCGCTGGTTTTCGGTGATGAAGACGTAGACGAAATCACATTACGGACGCAAAAAGCACTGGAAGTCATGGCTCAGGAGCTTCGAGATGCCAATCGGGTTTGATGTTGTTTTGATTAGCTAAAGTCCAATGGACTACATTTGAATCAAAGCTAACCCCTTTACTATGATTCAATTTATTCGGCGATTTCGCCTCAAAGACGCGTCGATCTCCGTCTTGTTTTGCCTGATTGCAAGCATTGGCATTGCTCAAACTGCTATGATTACAGGCACGGTCCTGGATGCAGAATTTAAGTATCCGCTTCCGAGCGCTTATGTGTCAATCAGCACGGTGGATGGACTGATGATTTCAACGGATATGGATGGCAGATTTGCGTTTGATGCGGTACCCATTGGACGCCATGTCGTGACGGTGAGCTTCATGGGCTACGAATCGCGAACTCTCGATGGGATTGTTGTTACCAGTGGTCGTCCAGTGGTATTGGAAGTGCAAATGAGCGAAAGTGTCGTTGCCATTGAGGCAGCGGAGGTCACCGCCACTCAGTCGGGCGAGGTGATGAATGAAATGGCAACGGTGAGTGCGCGCGCATTCACGGTGGAAGAAACAGATCGGTATGCTGGATCACGAGGCGATCCTGCCCGAATGGCCAGCAACTTTGCTGGTGTGCAAGGTGCCGACGACAGCCGAAACGACATTGTGGTCAGGGGCAACAGCCCCAGTGGAGTCTTGTGGCGCATCGAAGGTGTTGACTTGCCCAATCCCAATCACTTTTCCGTGCCAGGCACAGGGGGGGGTCCGGTTGCAATTGTCAACAATAAGACCCTTGCGAATTCCGATTTTTTCACCGCTGCTTTTCCCGCAGAATTCGGAAACAGTACCGCTGCAGTATTCGACTTGAAGTTGCGCAACGGTAACCAAGACCATTGGCACGGGAGCGCCCAGTTGGGATTCTTGGGCACAGAAGTACTCGCTGAGGGGCCACTCAACAGGGACAAGCGCTCGAGCCTATTGGTGAATTATCGTTACTCTACGGCCTCCATCTTTTCAGCTGTTGGCATTGACATTGGCACCAGTGCCGTGCCCAAATACCAGGACGGCAGTTTTAAACTGTTCACTCCAACCAAAGGGGGTGGATCGCTCTCGTTTTGGGGCATTGGCGGAAACAGCAGCGTCGACATTATGATTTCAGATCAGTTGGCGCCCGAGCGCAACATCTATGGAGACAACGACCGCGATCAATACTTCCGCACAGGCATGGGCATGGTGGGGGTGACTCAAACCCAACCGGTCAATAACAACATGTACATCAAGTCTACATTGGCCGTGAGCCGCGACCGGCAGGACAGTGATCATGATTACGTCACGCGTGATCTCGTGGGTGATGTGTATCAAAATATAGAGACCAGTCCGCTGATGTCGTACGGTTTTGTCAAAGATCGGGTGTCGCTTGCGGTGCATGCAAACCGAAAGTTGACAACGGACAAAGGCACAGCGACCCTTCGCTTTGGGGTGAATGCTGACGCCATGATGTGGTCCTTCCAAGACAGCACGCGCAAGCCCATTTCGGTGTCAGATTCCATTGGTGCTGATTCGTTGGGCGATTGGAACCGACGCTGGGATGCCGAGATGAACAGCGCTTTGATTCAACCTTTTGTTCAATTAAAGCGCCGTCCAAATGATGCCTTGACCTGGACAGCAGGAGTGCATGCGATGCTGGATACACGCAGCGGATCAGCTTCATGGTTTGAGCCAAGGTTGGGACTGCAATGGATTTCAAAAGGCGGAACGGTGTGGTCTGCTGGTTCGGGTTTGCACAGCCAACTTCAATCTTCATACCTCTACGCTTCGGCGACCAACTCATCGTCGTCTGGACCGCTGAACATGCCCAATCAGAATTTGGGATTCACACGCAGCGTGCACAACGTCATCGGCATGACCCAGCGATTGACCGACCTCTGGACGTTGAAATTAGAAGCCTATCACCAGCATTTGTTTGATATTCCGGTTGCTGACTTGAATACAGAATGGGGCCAAAACAATGGCAGTTATTCGCTGATCAACGCTGGAGGTGGATTCTCTCGTTTGTTCCCTGATACCTTGGTGAATGATGGCACGGGTAGAAATGTGGGAGTGGAGATGACCTTGAGTCGCGCCTTCCGAGAAGGATGGTTTGTATTGCTAACCGCGAGCGTGTTCGATGCCAAATACAAGGGGGCAGATGGTAAGAGCCGAAATACAGACTTCAATGGGAAATATGCATGGAATTTCTTGGCGAGCAAGGAGTGGCGTTTGTCGCAGACATTCGCGCTCGTTACGGGCCTCAAGGCCACCATGGCCGGCGGTCGGTGGTACGGTGATGTGGATGAGGAAGCGAGCCAAGAGCAACGCGAAATCATTTATGTGGATGCAGCTCGAAACAACCAACAATTTGACGATTACTTCCGACTGGATTTGAAGACCAACCTCACTTGGAACCGTCCAGAAACGACCCACGAGTTGGGCATTGATTTCGTAAACATTTTGAATACGGAGAACATCCTGAAGCTCACCTATGCTCCAGATGAAATGGACATCAACGATCCTGATTACAGTTCAGTCCGAGAAGAATACCAATTGGGCTTCTTGCCGATTTTCTTCTATCGGGTGGATTTCTGAGTTTGGACGGCTCACGTTTCACTCAAACGACACCGATGCGACCTCCAGCTCAAACGGCTGCGCGGTTCCATCGTACTTCATGAGGCCAAATCGAATGACTTCGTTGAGTTCTTTCGATGGTTTGACTTTTCCAATGACTCCGCGGCGTGGCTGTTTCCAGATGAAGTTTTTCAGAGGAATGATCACTTCACTCCAATCTTCGGTCACTTCGAAGACGGTCTGAGCATTCGGCAGATACCATTCACGGGTTGTGTCGAAAACAATTTTGAACGGACCGCCAGTTCCTTTGCAGCGGATGCGCACAGCATCAAATTTCGTGAGGTCGTGTGACTTCCACGGACTGCGAATGGAACTGAATCCTCCATTGTTTTCCAGTCGGGTGTGTCCGTGCCAGCGAAACCCCTCTTCCTGCCATTCTACACTGCCCTCTGAAACACCGCCCATGACGTTGTCATTTTGGATGGTCCACGATTGAGCAGCATTTCCGCTTTCTTCAAATTTGAATTCTAGCTGTGCATTCATGATGAAAGGGCAGAGGGTAAAGAGTAATGGTAGTAAACGCATGCTACGAGAACAGTCGTTTGCCTTCTTTGGTTCATTTTGGTTCACGCTTGTAGTGCGACGAATTTTCTGACTACCGAACTTTAGATGGAATGGTGAGGTTGAAACCTCATGATACGCGTTGCTTGGAATGTACATTATGCCCATCCGTTGCCCGATAATCATCGGTTTCCAATGGAGAAGTATCAATTGGTTCCAGAGCAATTGGAGCACGAAGGAACGGTCGAATCGGATGCGTTTTTTTCACCGGATCCGTTGAGTGAATCTCAGATTTTGTCCATCCATGATGCTGAATATTGGAGGCGACTGAGCGGGTTGAAGTTGAGCCGACAGGAGGAAAGAAAGACCGGTTTCCCCCATTCCAATGCATTGATTGAACGCGAGGTGATGATCATGGGCGGAACGCTACAATGTGCCCGCTATGCTCTTAATGAAGGCGTTGCGCTGAACGTCGCTGGAGGAACGCACCATGCTTATGCTGACCGCGGCGAAGGCTTCTGTTTGCTCAATGATATGGCGCTTGCGGCGCAGATTTTGATTGATGAGGGTGCAATTCAGCGCGCCTTGGTTGTGGATTTGGATGTGCATCAGGGCAACGGAACGGCTAAGATTTTTGAGGATCGATCGGATGTCTGTACTTTTTCCATGCACGGTGCGAGCAATTATCCCATGCACAAGGAATCCAGTGATGTCGATGTCCCGCTCGAAGATGGCACGGATGATCGCACTTATCTCAAACTTTTGCGGGAGCACTTGCCACGCTTGATCGACAAATCAGAGCCGGATCTTGTTCTTTACCAATGCGGCGTGGACATTCTCGACACGGATAAGCTTGGACGCTTGGGAGTCAGCGCATCAGGATGTCGTGAGCGCGATCGAATTGTGTTTGATGCATGCCACCGAAACGATTTGCCTGTGGTGTGTGCCATGGGAGGCGGTTACTCCCCTGAAATATGGAACATCGTTGAGGCGCATTGCCATACCTTTCGTCTGGCTGCGGAGTTTTGGGGTTGAATCTGCTGAAGTTGGAGGAAATCTCACTCATGTCAGAATTTCATCGTCGTCCCGAATACCTTTGTGAGAAAATTGCAAGAAATACATTAAGCCATGACTCGATCACATAAATTGTCCTTTTTGATTGCAGCCACTTTCCCTTTCATAATTTGGGCCTGTGGCACTTCTGATTCCCTCGTTGATACCGGTCCAAAACGAGTTCTCATCGAAACTTCGTTCGGCGAAATGATTGTCGAACTCAGTGATTCAACACCGGGGCACCGTGATAATTTTGTGAAGTTGGTGGATGAAGGATTTTACGATGGACTTTTATTTCACCGCGTCATTCAAGACTTCATGGTGCAAGGTGGAGATCCGGGAAGTCGCGGAGCAAAATCAGGAAAGCGATTGGGGTCTGGAGGTCCAGGCTATACGTTGGACGCCGAAATCCGAGCCGATCACCTTCACACCAAGGGAGCTTTATCAGCCGCACGCCAAGGGGATAATGTAAACCCTGCTAAAAAGTCTTCGGGCAGCCAATTTTATCTGGTTCAAGGAAAGCCACAGAGCAAGGCTCAAATGCGCAAGACGCAGCGGCGGATTCAGTCGAAAACACCCGAATTTGAGTACACGGAGGAGCAACTTGCGAAGTATGCGACCTCTGGCGGTACCCCATTTCTAGACATGGACTATACCGTCTTTGGTTATGTGGTTGCAGGAGTGGACGTCATCGATTCCATTGCTCAGGTAAAAACGGCCCGAGGCGACCGTCCCGAAGAAGACGTCATCATGAACATGCGGGTGATTCGCTGAGTTCGAAGGCTTGAGAAAAATGGGACCTGAGCCTTCGGATCATTGTATGATCAACACTTTGCGCTGTGGTCGTGAGTCTTCTTGTTGAAAGAGCAAGATATATTGACCTGACGTGTAGCCCGAAACATCAATTTTCAGGGCCTTTTGAGCAGTCTGTAGGTCCAAAATAATCCTGCCACCCTGGTCAATCAATTGCAACTGAGCTTCGTTCTTGAGGCCTTCAATTTGTACAAATTCCTGAGCGGGATTGGGATAGACGAGCATTTCCGAGGGTTTTTCCCTGAAGATGTTCGATGCAGATTCGTTTTCATTTGTTCCACCACCAATGGCTGCAGACGGTCCATCATAGGTTGGGTTGTCGTCGTCTGAACTGTCGTCGTCCGTGCTGTCGTCGTCCGCGCTGTCGTCGTCCG
>DCPZ01000086.1:0-20722 GCA_002323795.1 Flavobacteriales bacterium UBA1531
TTTCCGTCGCAGTCGCATGCGCCATCGGCGATGCCGTTTCCACCACAAACTCCGCAATCATCCAACACGTTTCCGTCGCAGTCGCACGCCCCATCGGCAATGCCGTTTCCGCCACAAACTCCGCATTCATCCAATTGAAGGCATGAATCATCATCTGATGTCGCATCTTCATTATAATTACAAGCTGTCACATCGGTACAACCTGGAACATCAAATAAGCAACTACCGTCGTCATACTGAGCTTCTGAATCATAATTTGAGGCTGTCTCATCCGTGCAGCCACATGCGTTTCCGCCAGTACCGCCGCCGTCACCTTCACCGTCCGCAGAAAAAGTACCTGCGCCATCAAAGGTGAATGTCTTTCGAATATCATTTTCTCCTTGACCGTTCTCAAAAATCTGCATATTGAAAGAGCCATTGAACGAGCCGGCCGTTGTGAATTGCATCACCAAGACTTGACCATTTTCATCTGGAAGTCCATTTGGCGTACCGTTCAACACGTACCAAGCGCCTCCCGTTTGGGTGTTGATCGCGAAATCCTCACCAGAAATTGCAGACGTTGCAGTAAATGCACCGAGGTATGGCTGAGCGGAATCTTCTACTGTACTGATGCTAACCTCATCACCAACAGGTGTTGACTCAATGCCAATGGTTATCCAGCTATCTGCTGGTAAACTCTCGAAGCCAGGAAATGGGAAAAATGCTGGATTGATTCCACCGGCAGTAGCACCAGTAGCCAGAGGGCTATTGTAGAATCCATCTTCTGTCTCAAAATGCATGGGCTCCTCTTCGTTTCCATAGACCGAACTCAAGAAGTCTTCGGCATTCACCATGTCCACATAGACTCGGTATGTCGTTTGGCCTTCTACAAGGTCTGTCGCATGCTCAGCAACGGTCAACGTATATCCCGTGGGCATGCCCGCGGCTTCGCCGCAAGAGCAGAAGTCACATGACCCATCTTCTTCTGTGGCATTTTCGTTATAGTTGCATGCCGCAGAATCGGTGCAACCCATGACTTCAAGATCATCACAAATGCCATTATCATTGTTATCTGCGGAGCATGTTCCACCACAAACGCCCAACGCATCGGAAGTGTTTCCGTCGCAATCGCATTCGCCAACTGCAATGCCGTCACCGCCGCAAACGCCGCACTCATCCTCTTCAGCACAAGAGCCATCGTCCTGCGTAGCAGTTGAGTCGTAGTTGCAAGCTGCATCATCGGTGCAACCCAAAACCTCTTGATCGTCACAAACACCATTGCCGTCCACATCTGCGGTGCATGAACCTCCACAAACGCCTAGAGCATCTGTTGTATTTCCATCGCAATCACATTCGCCTTCAGCAATGCCATTGCCGCCACAAACACCACATTCATCCGCAACTGCGCAAGAACCATCATCTGATGTTGCCGTCGCATCATAGTTACAAGCTGTTTCGTCCGTGCATCCCAAAATGGGCGTTGGTCCACCAGTGTCATCATTGGCGTCAAAAAACGTACCTACACCATCAAAGGCGAATGACTTACGAATGTCCGATTGGCCATCTCCGTTCTCGAAAATCTGCACGTTCAAAAGTCCTGAAAATGAACCTGCCGTTGTGATTTGCATCACCAAAACTTGGCCGTCATCACCTGCCAAACCATTGGGGGTGCCATTCAACACGTACCACGCTCCACCTGTTTGGGTGTTGATTGTGAAATCCTGACCTGAAATGGATGAAGTCGCTGTAAACGCACCAAGGTATGGCTGAGCCGAGTCCTCCACTGTGCTGATGCTCACCTCATCACCCACTGGCGTTGACTCAATTCCGATGGTCAGCCAGCTGTCCGCAGGCAGGCCTTCAAAACCTGGAAACGGGAAAAATGCTGGATTGATTCCACCGGCCGTTGCGCCTGTGGCGAGGGGGCTGTTGTAAAATCCAAGTTCTGTGGAAAATTCCAAATTTTCCTCTTGATTCCCGTAAACGGAACTCAAAAAGTCATCAGAATTAACCATGTCAACGTAAAATCTGTAGGTCGTTTGACCTTCGATGATTCCCGTTGAATGTTCCGAAACAGTCAGTGAATACAAGGATTCAGACTGAGCATAAGTGAGTCCGGAAAGCATGATTCCGGCGCAAAGCAGTATAAAACGACTCATTTTCGTGATGGTTTATGGCTTCGTAAATATAGCAATTTTCTCTATACAAATCGATATTATTTCGAATTATCTCGACTAAACACTCGTTTTCTCCCTCTAACAGCTTACTGATTCTGTGGCCAGTGTGGGAAATCCAGGCTCCACTTCGACCAAAAATGAGCAATTTTTATCCGCAAAATGTCCACAAAAAAAAGGGCCTAAGCCCTTTGAAAATAGATGTTGTTTACCTCTAAAAATCATCGATGTCGTCCAGCCAATCTGTGCGCTTGTTTTTTGATTTCTTCAGCTTCGTTGGCTTCGGACCGTCAGCATAAATATCCTTGCTGCCTTTAAACTTACCCGCCTTGGATGGCTTACTCTTCGATGCACCTGATTTGGGCGGAATAGCTGGCGTATCCAATCTGCTATATTCAGACGATGCACCAGCTCTTGGAGAAGGAGTCGCTGGTCCTGAGTTTGAGGTCGACGAAGCGGGACGTCCAACTGAGTGCCGCTCTCCACGGGTGTTCGCCCCCCCTGAGGATTTTCCTCGATCTTCGGCCTCCTTAACGACCATTCGAAACCCCATGAGCTCAGCTCCATTCATTTCTTCTAAAGCCTTTCGACCGTCCGCGGACTCCCTCATTTGAACGAATCCAAAACATTTCGATTGTCCCGTATCACGATCAGTGATTACACGGGCATAACCGACAGGCCCAAAGGCGGAAAAAGCTTCTTCGAGGTGTTCATCTTGAACATCCCGGTTCAATTTCGCGACGAATAATTTCATCTGAAAGAATGGAAATAAAAGTGATTATTTGGCAAATGAAAGAACAGCTTTGGAGTGTAAAATTCTCCGTTGTGTGATACGAAAATAATGAAAGTCGTGCTCTGGTGCAATCAACTTACCAATTATCTCCTCCAATCATTCTGCCGTATTTGCCCAAAATTGATCCTTCTCCCTTGCTTGATCCCCCGATACTTGGGGCTCGTGCTATGATGCGATCTGCCAAGCGACTGAACGGTAAGCTCTGCAACCAGACGGTTCCCGAACCACTCAACGTTGCTAGGAACAAGCCTTCGCCACCAAACAGCATAGACCGCAAGCCACCTGCTTGTTCTACACTGTAATCAATCTGTCCAGTGTATCCAACAATACATCCCGTATCCACCCGAATCTTTTCTCCATTCAATTTTTTCTCTACCACGGTACCTCCTGCATGTAAAAAAGCCATCCCATCTCCACGCAGACGCTGCAGTATGAAACCTTCTCCACCGAAGAATCCAGAACCAATTCGCTTGTTGATTGCGATGCTCACCTCGGTCCCTTTCGCTGCGCACAAAAAAGCATCCTTTTGACAAATGACCTCTCCTCCGACAGATGAGAGGTCCACCGGCATGATTTTACCTGGATAAGGCGATGCAAATGCGACTTTTCGCTTGAGCGCCTCGTGATTCGTAAAATGGGTCATGAAGATTGATTCTCCTGTTAACATGCGCTTACCGGCGCTGAACAGTTTGTTCATGAATCCTGAATTGACCTCTGATCCATCGCCCATCTTGGCCTCAAACTGAATTCCCGACTCCATCCAATTCATCGCCCCTGCTTCTGCAATAACTGTTTCTTGCGGGTCCAATTCAACTTCAACAGTTTGCAGGTCATCCCCATGGATGTGAAAATCAATTTCGTGGCTTCGCATTGCATCAATGTTTAAGAGACAAAGATGCAGGTCTTTCGGTACTTTTGGGCACAACAAACATGAAACAATGAAAAAGCCATTCCATTCGCCCTTGTACCACAAGGTTTCTGTATTTGTTCTGGCAGTCGCTCTAGGAGCTTGTAACACCAACGACTCTTCAATGGAAACCCGCCAATCCCTTAACTATCCCGAATCACGTGTCCAACCGGTTGTGGACACATTGTGGAATACCGAAGTCGCAGATCCCTACCGTTGGCTTGAGGACGATCGGTCCGAAGAGACCGAGACATGGGTAGATGCTCAAATTGAATTTACAAATAAATACCTTGATTCTAACCCCTGGAGGAAGCCTCTTCGTGATCGTTTTGAATCCATTTATAATTACGAAAAGGTCGGCATGCCTCGCAAGATTGGTGACCGTTATTTTTTGGCTAAAAACGATGGTCTTCAGAACCAAAGCATCTGGTACGTCCGTGAAACTTTATCTGGCGCGGACAAGCTCTTCTTAGACCCAAATGCACTCAGCGAGGATGGTACGATCACTGCAACGCTTGGAAGTGCATCAAAAGACAATCGCCACATCGCAATCGTCCAAAATGAAGCGGGTTCCGATTGGCAGGAAATCCATGTTTACGACTTGGCGAGCGGAAAGCCACAGGGGGACGTTTTGAAATGGGTCAAATTCTCAGGAACGAGTTGGGTTGGAAACGGATTTTATTACAGCCGGTATCCCGCGCCAGAGGGCAGCGAGTTTAGTGCGGAAAACACTTTTCACAGTGTGTACTACCACAAAATTGGAACCGATCAATCTGAGGATCGCTTGATTTTCCGAAACGATGATGAACCAAACCGATACCACTTTGCTTACGCCACTGAAGATCAGAAGTTTTTGATTCTGAGCACTTCAACTGGTACTGATGGCAACAGCATCCACTTTCTAAATTTGCAAAAACCAAACGCCCAATGGCAAGAACTTATTGGCGGATTCAACACCCGAAACTCAGTCGTAGATCACGTGAACGGGCGGTTTTTGGTCTTGACAGATACAGATGCCCCCAAATACCGCCTCGCGGGAATTTCTAGCAAGACTCCTTCTGACTGGATCAATATCATACCGGAGTCCGAGCATCTCCTTGAAAGCGTCAATGCCACCGGAGGACAACTTTTTGCGACTTACCTGCGCAATGCATGCAACGCGGTCATCCGGATGGATCTCGACGGACAAAACCCAAGGGAGGTCAAATTGCCCAATGCTGCCGGTAGCACTGGAGGATTTGGAGGAAAGGCTGATGCAGCCGAAACCTTTTATGCCTTCACTTCATTCACCTACCCGACTTCCATTTACCGCTATGACATTGCCTCAGGGGAGAGCACCCTATTTGTAAGCCCAAAAGTGGACTTCAATCCCGAGCAATTCGAGTCCCGACAAGTGTGGTTTGAATCCAAAGATGGAACAGAAGTTCCGATGTTCGTTGTTCACAAAAAAGGACTCAAGATGGACGGAGAGCGCCCGACTTATCTCTACGCCTATGGTGGGTTTAACATCAGCTTAACACCAAGCTTCAGCCCCTCGCTTTTGTTACTCCTGGAAAACGACGGCGTCTATGCCATGCCCAATTTACGCGGAGGTGGTGAATTTGGAGAAGATTGGCATGAGGCGGGCATGCTCCTCAAAAAGCAAAACGTATTCGATGATTTCATTGCAGCAGGAGAATACCTCATCAGCGCAGGATACACAAATTCCAAACGCTTAGCCATGGCCGGCGGCTCCAACGGAGGATTATTGGTCGGCGCTACGATGACGCAGCGTCCTGAATTGGCCGCTGTCGCTTTTCCAGCTGTTGGAGTCATGGATATGCTTCGCTATCATCAGTTTACCATTGGCTGGGGCTGGATTCCTGAATACGGTTGTGCGGACAGTTCAAAAGCCGATTTCCAAAATTTAGCCGGCTATTCTCCCTACCATAACATTGCTCCGGGAATTGAATATCCAGCGACAATGGTCACCACGGCAGATCACGATGATCGCGTTGTTCCTGCGCACAGTTTCAAGTTTGCTGCGCGACTGCAAGCATGCCAATCTGGATCGAGACCAGCCCTCATCAGAATCGAAAAAAATGCCGGCCACGGAGCGGGGAAGCCCACCTCCAAGATTTTAGATGAGCAGTCCGAAAAGTGGGCATTTATGTTTCAGGAAATGGGGCTAAAGCCGCGCGTTACATCGAACAAGTAGTGCACCGCCACTTTTCCTTATGAAAGCGACCATTCGTTTCGGATTCGAAGATGAACACGTGCTTGTAGCGTGGAAACCGCATGGCCTACTCACTTCCGGAAATTCGGGAAAAACACTTCGATGGCAAGTTCGAAAAGCGACTGGCTTGGATGAAATTGAGCCTTGTCATCGACTTGATTTCGCGACATCTGGCTGGATTGTTTTCGGAAAAAACATGGCCGCAATTCGCGAGGTCAATAGAGCATTCCGAAACGGCCGAGTTCGCAAAAAATATTGGACAATTTGCCATGGACAATTACCCCGAGAACTCCGGATCAAGATTCCTTTGGACGGCAAGCCTTCAGCCACCATCGTGCAAGCAACAGCCTCAGGAACACTAGCCCAATCAGATGATTTAACCGCAGCGATTGTCGAAACTCTCAGCGGCAGAACCCACCAAATTCGGCGGCATTTAATGGCAGCGGGACATGCCATTGTTGGTGATGATCTGTTCTATCCGTCGAACGGGATTTACAAAGGACGAGGTCTCTTCCTGTGCGCACACCACCTCACATTTCCGCATCCAATAACGGGCAAAACACTAGACCTCAAGTCTTTGCCATCTAAGAAGTTCACTTCGATTCCATGGATTCATCAAGTGCTCAACAAATAGCACTTGCCCTTATCTTCGTCGAACTAAAGCCCAGCTTAAAAAGGTCCTAAAGCTTCATGACTCTTCGATTCATCCGTTCCTGCATTCGTATCCCTGGATTCTTATTGATGTCCTGGTTTTATGTGCTAGCGCTGCTGTGGATTCGAATCTCAAGAGGAAAAGATTTGAATCAAATGCATGGTATCCTTTTGCATTACATTCGAAATGTCTACCGGTTAATGGGCATTCGAGTAGAAGTGCAAGGAAAATTGCCGGACAAACCGAGCATATACATGGGCAACCATCGCAGTTACGTGGATGCTGTGCTCGTGCCTGCGAAACATCCCGTCGTTTTCGTCGCCAGAAGTGAAAGTAAAAACTGGCCAATCATTGGATGGGGGGCATCGCTACTTGGAACGATTTGGGTCAATCGAAAAGATCCTGCAAGCCGCAAAAAAACCCGCGAAACTGTGAAAAATCGGTTGCAAAATGGGCTTGGAATTGTCATATTTCCTGAAGGGACAACGCACATTGGACCAGATTTACTGGAGTACCGCCCTGGAATGTTCTACATCAGCGCTGAGGGAGGGTTTCCAATCACCCCAATTGCACTGGAGTACAAAGACCCCAACATCGCCTGGGTAGGACAATCAAAGTTCATTCCCCATGCCTGGAAACATTTTGGCAAGCGACACATCGACATCAAGGTGAGCATAGGTAAGACACTGACTGGAAAAGATGGCGGTGAGTTGCTAAAAACAGCTCACGAATGGACCTCGAAGGAAGTATTGAAACTCCGCAAAGAATGGGACAGCTGAAGAAGTGATGAATTCAATGGTGTCAAAAATTAAAAGCTGGAAGCGGTTCCTGTCCTCCAAATGGCAAAGTCTTCATTTGGATTATCCTGTTGACTTCCGTCCGCGATTTGCTCCTTCCTCCGACGCTGGACTTTCCGAAATCAACGACCTGCTCAAATCTCAAGCCCAGGAATTTAAGGGCAAAGTTGACTTGATTCGTTCCTATGAGGATGACCTAATTCAGTTCAAAAAACGCAGTGACGAGCCCAATGCACTTATGCCGGGTTGGAACAACGGCTACTTGCCTGGTCTCGATATGGCTGCTTTGTTCGCTTTTGTAAGTGAATTCAAGCCAAAGCGATACGTAGAAGTTGGCTCAGGTAACTCGACCCTTGTTGCCGCCGCCGCCAAATCGCAGCACAGTCCCTTGACCGAAATCACGAGCATCGATCCCTTTCCAAGAGCAGAAATAGATCAGCTCTCGCAAGTCATCATTCGCGAGCCATTTGAGTCACTCAATGCTCATGAATTGGTTGGATCATTGCAAGCAGGCGACATGCTTTTCATTGACAACAGTCACCGCGTGTTACCAAATTCAGATGCAACCGTATTTTTCTTAGAATGGCTGCCTAGGTTGGCCGATGGCGTCATTGTCCAAATCCACGACATTTATTTGCCGTGGGATTATCCGCAAGAAATGTGTGAACGTGCCTATTCCGAACAATACATGTTGGCCATGGCCATCATGAGCAATCCGGCACGATACAAGCCAATGTTCCCAGCTTTTTGGGCCAGTGAACAGCCAGAAATGAGCAACATTCTTGCCCCTATCTGGAATCATCCGAATACAGTCGGAGTAGAGCCCCACGGAGGCTCTTTTTGGCTTCAAATCAATGGCTAATTAGCGCTGAATGAGAACGCTAGCCTGAACCGGTTGCCTTTTGTTTGTTGAAGCATCGAGCAGGCGAATGAGATAAACACCATTGGGCAGTTCATTCACAGGCAAAGCAACCCTCTCAACGGATCGGAAACGCTGCTCTTTAACTACCTGGCCCAATGCATTGATGCATTGGATTTGCCCTCGATCGGACCAGCCATACAAACCTTCGATCTGCACATTGTCGCTCGCTGGATTGGGGTATAGCCGCATTCCAGCCGATGCCAGTTCGCCGATGCCATTGACAAGGACGTCGAGATCCAAGGTAACAGTCCCGGTGCACTCAAGGGAGAATTCCATTTCCTCAACCTGAACAGATGCGTTCTGGCCTCCTGTTTCCAAGTCCCATGAAACTTCAATTTCAAGAAGACCCAGCCCCATTGATTCACCAATGATGGTGCCATTGGAAACTGTCCATTCGTATGAATTTGAAGCTACTCCATCGTAAGAGTAGTTTGAGTTGGTGCCCGCCGTCGGGTTTTGAGGGCCCGTAATTTCTCCTGTTGCTACGTAAAAACAAGAGCCGTCATCGACGTTTGATTCTGTCATGAAATTACAAGCTTCGGAGTCGGTGCATCCCTCAACTGCCGGAACACCAGCGCACAAACAATCCTCCCCGATCGCATCGAAAACCGTTTCCGCATTTTCATCGTCGCATGAATCTCCCGGACTAAAGCAAGATCCGTCATCAGCATTGGCCTCAGCGTTGAAGTTGCATGCAGATTCCTCCACGCATCCTGCGACCACAGGGACACAAAAAGCATGATCGATTCCATCACCATAATCCGGATCTCCCATCGCAACGATGACATCACCAGTCGCAGTCGCCAGAACATAGTTTCCGTCTAAGTCACAACTAGGCCACTGGCTACCGAACATTCCATCTCCGTACGAGTCAGTCAGGGTGAATACATGACAACCATGAGGGACACATCCTTCCCAGACATACTCTGCACCTTCATCGTCCTCGTCGTAGGTGCCTGTTGTAACACCTGCTAATTCCACCCCCGAATCGTCCACGATGCTCCATCCAATCTCCTGGGGCCAGCAATCGGTCGTGATGGTCAAAACCACGTTCTCGCAGGGAAACTCACATGAACCGTCATCAATGGTCGCATCCTCTTCAAAGTTGAGAGCCGCGGAATCTGTGCAACCAGGTAGCTCAGCAGAACAATCCGGGGTTGTAAAAAGCAACGTATCGCTCACGAGCGTGTCTGAAACAAAGTACATCTGATATGCCGCATTGCCGCTGAGGCCACTGAGCATCGCCGTAGCGCCATTTTGTAGCTGAACGCCTAAGTCTTCGGCAAAGCCGCATGTCCATTCCGCATCCATGGTATCACGGTAACACAAGATTTGAGCTTCGCAGAGAAAACTGGAAAATTCCACATCCAAAGCAACGAGCGTTTCCACAACATCCAAATCCGCATTGTATGCACATTCTGGGTTCGCTGTGAAGCTCAAGAGATCACATTCCACAGGCCCGCAGGCTTCCAACGCGAGATTGACCGAGTTTGCAACGTTCAATCGCCCTCCCGTCGCAACTTCCGTGATGAGATTTGGAACCAAGTCAACCCCATCGTAGATGTAGCTTAACACCATGTCAGCAGCAGCTTGTGGGCTGGAATAAGATAGCTCCGCCAAATCTGGACAAGGGACACTGTAAACCAAACCGATGGCACCAGCTACGCATGGACTAGCAAAAGAAGTTCCGCTCGTATTGCCGTAACCGCTTGAGCCGCTCGGCAAATAGACCTGATCACCAGGCGCTCCCAAATCAATGGTGGTCACTCCGTAACCGCTGAAGGTCCTCACATCATTATCATTTGTGGCTGTTACAGAAACCATATAGTCCGAACTGCATGCTGTCGGCATGTCTCCTACCACATCAACATTCAAGGCAGCGTTTGTGGTCGCACCACAATTCAAGATACCCGAGGCACCGAGCTCATCGTAATAAGCGCACCAAATTGGGTAGTTCGATGGGTTCGCTTGGTCAATTCCCCAAGAAGCATTGGTGGCAACTACCAATGCACCTTCTGTTCCTCCGCTTTCATTGTAGATATCACGCATCACCTTCGGATACTCATAAGCGGCAATCACATTGGACTCGGATAAACCATTTCCCATATCGATTTGCATGATATCCACATCCCAATTCACCCCAGAACCACCAATTCCATTATCTCCGGTTGCTCCAATCATGCCGCTCACTGAAGTACCATGGCCTCCAGCCGCAACATTATCTGAATTATTACCGGAGTTCCAACCATTGAAATCATCAATGTAGCCATTGTTATCGTCATCCACTCCGTTCCCTGGGATTTCCGCATCATTGGTCCAATGATTGTCGATCAAATCAACATGGTTGTAATTCGAGCCGCCGCCTTCGAGCACTGCAACTACGATGCGCGCACCATTCGCAGCTACGCCACCTGTTGTGACGTCCCAAGCAAGATCCGAGTCAATGTCGTGATCACCATTTTCATCGTGGTGCCATTGTTGTCCATAGTTCGGATCGTTTGGAACCGTTTCACGTTCGCTCACAAGGTGGTTCAATTGCACGGAGCGAACATGGTGTTTTGCACGAAGCAACGGAATGGATTGCGGCCATTGCGTTGGGTCGACAGAAAGATGGTAAATACTCGCTGAGGGAGAAGGCACGCTAACAACCTCAAAATTCAATTCATCTTTGAGCGCCAAAAAAAACTTTTCTCCAGTCACTCCGGGTTCCAACATGACTAAAAGTTCATTCGGCACATGTGGCGTTTCGGAAGCATCAATTTGCGCATAAAGCATGGTGCTCGTTGGCCATAACGAAAGAACAAGCATTGCCATGACAACGAGGCGTGAGAGAAGGTTTTTCATTTTCAAAAAGGTTGAGCCAAAATTAACTCGCTTTTCCTCACGATTGATGAAACCTACGGATTCCATTTGCGTATTCATGTCATATTAAAGAATGATTATGTGCTCAATCACCGCTATTTTACACGCAAAAGGATCAGCCGACAAGACCCGATCACAAGCGCTTGAAATTTCAAAACTTCAGCGTCACCGCGGTCCTGACTGGTCCGGGGTCTATCAACATGATGGCAGTGTTCTCGTCCATGAACGACTTGCCATAGTAGATGTTTCCAGTGGATCACAGCCATTGATCGATCCGGAAAATCAAGTGGCATTGGCGGTCAACGGTGAAATTTATAACCACCAAGCCATCCGAACATCGACTTCGAATTATCCTTATCAAACAGGCAGCGACTGCGAAGTCATCCTTGCGCTTTATCGCGAAAAGGGCGAAGAACTGGTGCACGCCCTCGAAGGCATGTTTGCATTCGTCTTATTCGATCCACGAGACAACTCATGGCTAATTGCAAGAGACTCCATAGGAATCATCCCATTGTATTTCGGACATGACAAAAATGGTACACTGCTCGTGGCTTCTGAAATGAAAGGAATTGAACACCTCTGTGAAGATGTCTCCGAGTTTCCACCTGGACATTTTTGGAAATCATCCCAAAATGCACCAACACGTTATTTTCAGGAGGATTGGATGGATTGGGAGAAAGCGCCAAAGAAGCGTTTTGACAAAGAAGAACTTCGAGCGCAACTTACAGAATCAGTCCGTACCCATTTGATGGGCGATGTGCCCTATGGCTTGCTCATCAGCGGCGGTCTCGACTCCAGCGTAATCGCTGCAGTTGCACAAAATTTTTCTCAAAAACGCGTCGATGATGATGGGAACAGTGAAGCATGGTGGCCGCGCGTTCACAGCTTTAGTATCGGTCTAGAAGGCAGTCCTGATGTTGCGGCAGCGCAAAAAGTAGCCGATGAAATTGGCACTGTGCACCATCCACTTGCGTTCACCATTCAAGAGGGCATCGATTCCCTTGAAGATGTCATTCGACACATCGAAACCTATGATGTCACTACGATTCGCGCATCCACGCCGATGTACCTGATGGCTCGGCAGATCAAGGCAATGGGCATCAAAATGGTCTTGTCTGGCGAAGGAGCCGACGAGTTATTTGGAGGCTATCTCTACTTTCATCTTGCTCCTGATGCCAAAGAATTCCACGAAGAAACCGTCCGTAAAATGTTGGCATTGAACAAATACGACTGTTCGCGCGCCAACAAATCCATGATGGCGTGGGGCATCGAAACACGTGTTCCGTTCTTGCACAAGCCATTTGTCAATTATGCCATGGAAATGGATCCATCCGTCAAGATGGGAGGCAAAGGCAGAATCGAAAAGCATATTTTACGTGAAGCATTTGATGGCATCATTCCTGATGAAATATTGTGGCGCCAAAAGGAGCAGTTCTCTGATGGCGTAGGTTATGGCTGGATTGATGGTCTCAAAGATCACGCGGAGGCAAAAGTGAGCGATGAGGAGCTCGCGCGTGCTGCCGTGCGATTTCCGATCAACACACCCGACACCAAAGAAGGCTACTATTATCGCACACTATTTGAAACGCACTTTTCAAGTGCTGCAGCTGCAAACTGCGTGCCTGGCGGAAAGTCAGTCGCTTGCAGCACAGAGAAAGCATTGGAATGGAGCGAAAGCTTGAAGAACGTGGTGGATCCGTCAGGACGCGCAGTGACCTCTGTGCATCAAGATGGATACATTGAATCGAAAAGAAAAAAGTAAATCACTTCCCTCAAGGCTTCTGCGCCAATCGTCGCTGATACCTCGATTGCACGAGATCAACTAAGATCAACACGGTCACTGAGAAGTAAAAGGTTGTCTTGTTTAGTGCGTGCACTTCACCGCCAAACAAGGTGAGGTGCGCCAGGTGACCGCCTTCTGAAAGCAGCATCACCCCTACGAGCAGCAAAATGAATAAACCGAGCACCTCATAGGCTCGGTTTTTTTGTAAAAAAGCCGCAACACGATTGGCCAATGCAAGCATCACCACGCCACTGATGACGATGCTCGTAATCATCACCAGCATTGAGTCTGTTAGAGCAATAGCTGTGAGCACCGAATCAAAGGAGAAGACCACGTTCATGAGAACGATGGCCAGGATAGCTGATCTGGCATTCTTTCGTTTGCCTTCCTTGGAAGCATGATTCAAGTCACCCGCGAGCATGTGCCAAACTTCTTTGATCGCTGTGTAAACGATGAAGGCGCCACCCAGCATGGCAATCAAACTATGCCCATTGAATTCACCTGAAATGACCGGTTCCCACTGAATGGAAAAAATCGAAGATTGAAACAATGCAATCAATTGAACAAGGACCAACAACAAAACCAATCGCATCACCACTGCTCCGATGATGCCAAACTGTTGCACCCGTTGGCGTTCTGAGACCTCCACACGTCCAGATTCAATGGCAATGTAGAGCAAGTTATCGATGCCGAGCACTGCTTCAAGTGCGACCAGCATCAGAAGCGTTGAAATCAATTCAATCCATTCCATCTTCTAATGTATTTAATGTTCATGAATGGCCCGAGTTGCATCAAAACGAAATCGCGGACCGTAAATGCCTCCTTGAGCCCGTTTTCCAACCGAAACCGCCATAGTAATTCCTGCACGACGTGGCAATCCCAACAACTGCTTGACGCGCTTGGAGTCCAACCCCTCCATGGGACATGAATCAAAACCTTCCGCGCGCACAGCGAGCATAAAGTTCTCAGCAGCGAGCGCTGTTGTCTTGTGGGCCCAAGTCGCCATTTGTCCAAGGTGAATTGGCTCACGCGGCGTGGGCTTGCTGATGCCTCTGATGGCAAGCCAGAGGTACTTAAACGGTCGGAAAAACCCAAGCGGGCCTTGATTGTATACCAACTTTGTAATGGTCCCAAAATATTGAAGCGCTTTCGCCGGTGCTTCCGGATTGGCCTTGAGGATGCGGAGCATATGATCATTGTTCGCTTTCCAGCGATCTGGGCGAGCCACGAACACTACAATTTCTTGAGCCGTAACAGCCGCTGGCTGACCGAGGCAATACTCGGCCAACTTCGCTTTTTTATTCTCACTGCGCACCCAATGAATCTCCCAGACTTGAAGGTTGCTCGAACTTGGAGCCAGCAAGGCAGCATCCATCGCACGTCGCATCATTTCTTCTGGTACAGGCTCATCTGTGTAAATCCGAACACTTCTTCGCGAGTCAACGACCTCGTAAAAGGCTTTCGCATCTGTCGGTGGCGCCTCCAAAGGCTTACGTTTCGAGTTTCGTGCCTCCGTGGAATCAAAAACTTTGACCTTAACCATTTCTACCAGGGACTTTAAATTGTTTGATGATCACGTCCGTTCCATTGTAACTCAATTCTTCTCCTACTGCAATAGCCTCCAGGATGCGCTGAGCAGCAGCCTCGAAGCCAGATTCATTGCGCGCATGGATGACGGCAAGTGGCTTCTCAGGTTCACACAACTCACCCGGACGAATCCAATCAGAGCATCCAACGGAATGATCCACGGCCTGCCCGGCGTATGTGCGGCCTCCACCCAAAGCCACTATCGCTAATCCCAATTGACGTGTATTCAAATGCAGAACTGTCTGTCCATGCCAGGATTCCGGCGCAATGAGAGGGCGAATGATTGGCGCTTTTGCACCGAGGCGCTCGAAAGAGGTGAGAACGTCTGCAGCTCCTCCCATTCCATGTATCGAACGTTCGAATATCTCAGCTGCACGGCCCGAGCGATGGGCATCATCTAGAGCGACACGCGCCGACTGCTCATCAGGAACCAAACCAGAAAGCACAAGGTTCTGACTGGCCAATCCCCACGTCACTTGCCGGAGCCTATTTGATTCCAATGTGCCTGTCAAAAAGCCAATGGCCTCTGACACTTCAAGAGCATTCCCTGCTGTATTTGCCAATGGCTGATTCATGTCCGTGAGTAAAGCTGTGGTTGGCATTCCAGCCGCTGTTCCAACCGAGCACAAGGACTTGGCCAGTTCCCATGCGACTTCAGGGTTCGACATGAAGGCTCCATTGCCAACTTTGATGTCCATGACCAAGGATTCCAATCCCGCGGCCAACTTTTTTGATAAAATACTCGCTGTGATCAGACCATATTGCTCAACTGTAGCTGTGACATCGCGTGTGGCATACATGCGCTGGTCCGCCGGTGCAAGCGAGGTTGTTTGACCCACAATGGCCATCCCCGTCTCAGCGACGACTCGCTTGAAATGTGCAATCTCATGTCCCGTATTATAGCCTGGAATCGACTCGAGCTTATCGATGGTGCCTCCGGTATGTGCCAATCCTCTTCCTGCAATCATGGGAACGAAACCACCACAGGCTGCAAGCAATGGTGCCAGCAAAAAGGATACTGTATCGCCGACACCGCCTGTCGAATGTTTATCTATGAGGGGTCCATTGATGTCCGCAGACCTCCAATCAATAACTTGCCCAGAGTCACGCATCGAAAGGGTAAGATCCGTGCGCTCCTCGGTACTGAAATCCTGGAAATATGCAGCCATCGAGAAGGCTGCAATTTGTGCATCGGTAACCTCGTTGGAGGTCACGCCCTCAATGAACTGTCGAATCTCTGCACCAGACAGCTGATGACCGTCCCGCTTTTTTTGAATGATTTCTGGGATCAACAAAACAGTGTGGATTGAAGGCGTTTAAAGCGACAAAAAAAGACCTGCGATGGTTGCTGACATCAAATTTGACAACGTTGCCGCCAACACCGCCTTCAAACCGAAACGAGCTATATCAGCGCGCCTGCTCGGGGCCAACGACCCCAAACCACCTAGTAAAATTGCAATAGAGGACAAGTTCGCAAAACCACACAAGGCAAACGAAATGATCGCTTTGGTCTTTTCAGACAGCAGAGCTGGTGCAGCATCGCTCAAATAAGGGGCAAAATTCAAATAGGCTACGAACTCGTTTACAACCAACTTCTGGCCAATGAAAGATCCTGCGACCAAGGCTTCTCCCCAAGGAACGCCAATGATGAATGCGAGGGGTGCAAAAAGATAGCCTAAAATTAACTCCAAGGTCAGTTCAGGAAAACCAAACCATCCGCCAATTCCACCAAACAAACCATTGATAAGGGCAATAAGCCCAACGAACGCGAGAAGCATTGCTCCAACATTCATCGCCAATTTCAATCCAGACGCTGCACCGCTTGCGGCGGCATCAATGACATTCACTGCTTGGCCATCTTGTTGTTCTTTGAGCTCTTCTTTGGATAAATCCTCTCTTGGCGTTTCAGTCTCCGGGATGATGAGCTTTGCAAACATGAGTCCACCTGGAGCAGCCATGAACGAGGCTGCAATAAGATACTCAAGTGGAACACCTAAAGAGGCATACCCCGCCAAAACAGATCCTGCCACAGAAGCTAAGCCACCAACCATAACAGCGAATAATTCCGACTGCGTCATGCGCTGGATGAAGGGACGCACAACCAGTGGAGCCTCGGTCTGTCCTACAAAAATATTCGCGGTCGCAGAGAGGCTCTCTGCACGCGAAGTCTGTAGCACTTTGCGTAAGCCCCCTCCCAAGAGATTGATCACCCATTGCATTATGCCGAGGTGATACAGAACGGCAATGAGCGATGAAAAGAAAACGATGACAGGAAGCACGCGAACTGCAAAAACAAAACCAGAGCCTTCGAATAACTCAAACATACGGTCCGAGTTCAAGCCTCCAAAAATGAACGTGATGCCGTCATTTCCATAGTCAATAACCTGCTGAACACCCGCTGAAATCGATAGAAGAGCGGACTTTCCAGCTGGGAAATACAGAACGAAAGCACCGAAAAAAAGCTGAATTGAAAACGCTCCAGCAACAGTACGCAAACGAATGGAACTCCTTTGTTTGGAAGCCAAAACAGCAATTCCAATCAATACAAACATTCCAACCACACTGATCAATGTTGACATAGCGCTCAAGCTACAACGTCAGCGGTCAGTTTCCTCTTTTCATGAATAAACCGTTGAAATCTTCAGCTGGAGGCATCCATTTTGAACGAGCAGCATGTCTCCATTGCAATCCAATCGAAACGCTACCTCCTCGCCAATCTCCGAGAAAACTCCGGTCATGGTTTATGAAATATGAATCGTTTCCCGACCAAGTAAACGAGCACAAGACTTGTGCTGATGAAGATATGGCATACCCTACTCGGGAATGCACATTCCAACGACTCCAAGACTGCACTTCACTTCTGCCCAGCGTGCGTTGTCCCCACTCCCCTTGTGCATATCCACGCCAAGGTGCGTGCTTCATCTGCAACCACATCCGACCAGTATAATCGACGCGATCAAAGCGACGCTCACCTTCATCTTGAATTCGCTGCGTTTGGACATTAACTCCCCAATTCCAGCCATGTATTGCTGGTGCAATGTATCCTGCTTGAGCAGAAAAAATCAACCACATCCTCGGTGAATGCAAGTCCACAGCATTTAAAACAGTGGAATGATTCGGACTCAAGGCTTTGATGTCTAAGTTGGCATTGCCCCCGTTCTGAAACCAGTTTCCAAATCCGCGTTGCTCGTACTTAACTCTGCTCCATAATGATCCGGCAGGTTCGATTCGTTTGGGGTTCACCAACGGCAGTTTGTAGGCACCATGAACACGACGAAAAATGTTTCTCCGAAACAATGCCTCAACACAAAATTCATTGCGATCGTAACCATCAATGGTCGTGTACTTTACATTACGCTTTGTGATTAGGATTTCTCCTGATTCACGATCCACATCCCACGAAAAGCCGACTTGACCGGACTGGGAACTCCGTTCCATCAAAACCCACTGACCGCCTTTTCTCCAATGCCTTTCAAAATCAGAAGTTTGATCCAGTTCTGTTTTCAACCACGCCTGCATCCACGGATTGAGCACTCGAAGAAGTTTAAACTCTCCCGAAAGATTGCTCGCACTGAAGTCCAAGCCAATTGCCTTGTGTTGAAATGCATCAACCCTCCAATGCAATTGCTGTTGATTGATCGCCTTAGACCCCAAGTAGGCTCCATCCCAGTAAACCATTGGAGCACCCGATGCAACTGTGTATCGAGCAGGGTTCGTGTCCCAACCACTGCGCAAAGCGCAGGAAGCATCATGCGCAGACTGACCATGAATGGAAGCCGAAACGATTCCGCATGAGAATAAGAGAATGGCAGCGCATCTCAAGATTCGCAAAAACAAAGAAAATTGGGGCAACAAGCGCATTAAAGGGGTGTCTATCCCCTGTGCTTACGAGATTGAACCCTTAAAGTTGCGTCAACGGAAGTGATCTTGAAAGCGTCAGCATTTTCAAGGCAAACGAAATGTCAAAGGCAAAAATTGGCTCACATTTTTAGAGACCAAAACCTCACCAGATCCTGGCTGCATCAAGAATCGGATGGGCTTACCATTTCGGAGTTCCGACTCATTCATAACTTGCCTGCAACCGCCACATGGAGAGAAGTCCACTGAAGGCATGGAACGATCGGTTACCACAGCGGCAGCTACGATTTGCTCATTGGGAAATTGAGCGCCCGCAGCGAAAAATGCGGTGCGTTCTGCGCACAAGCCGCTCGGGTACGCCATGTTTTCTTGATTGGAACCCTGAACAACCCTACCCGATGACAGCAACACAGCAGCTCCAACACGAAATTTGGAATACGGTGCATATGCATTGAGTGCAGCCTCGTGCGCTTTTCTGAGCAGCGCTTGATCAACCTCAGGTAGCTCACTCGCTTCCCAAGCTTCCGCAATGAATTCTCTTTTCACTTGCTTCATGCTGTCGAAAGTAGCACAATTTTGTTCATCGAACGTTCATTACATTGCGTGTATGCAAACGAAAGATGAAATTGTTTCGAATTGGCTTCCGCGCTATACCGGAATGGAACTGGACCAATTTGGTTCGTACGTGCTTCTGACCAACTTCTCAAATTATTTAGAAAAATTTGCCGAGTGGCATTCCATCGACATCGTAGGCGAACGAAAGGCAATGCCATGTGCCACCACAGGAGACATTACCATGATTAATTTTGGAATGGGCAGTGCCAATGCAGCAACTGTTATGGATTTGCTTTCGGCCATCGATCCCAAGGCGGTTTTGTTCCTTGGGAAATGTGGGGCATTGAAAGAGAAAAATAAAATAGGCGATTTGATCCTTCCACTTGCGGGCATTCGCGGGGAAGGAACTTCAAATGATTATTTTCCCCCTGAAGTACCCGCAATGCCAAGTTTTGCACTCCAGCGTGCGATTTCATCAACCGTTCGAGATTACAAAAGGGACTATTATACCGGCTCAGTGTATACCACAAACCGTCGTGTTTGGGAACACGATGACGCCTTCAAAACCTACCTCCGCGACACCCGGGCACAAGCAATCGACATGGAGACAGCAACCTTATTTTCCGTCGGATTTGCCAATCGCCTTTCGGTCGGAGCGCTCCTGCTAGTGAGCGATGAACCCATGACTCCCTCGGGTGTAAAAACCGACAGCAGTGACGCAAAAGTCACGGCTAATTTTGTCGATGAACACATCCGAATTGGAGTGGATTCAATCAAGGAATTGCAAGAAGAAGGTCGATCCATTAAACACCTCAAGTGGCGTTAAATCATTGAAAACTGGGTGCAGATACCACGAGGAAAATTGATGGAACAGAATCGTCATTGGATCACATTCGCGTGCGGTGTTCAATGCGAATTGAGTTCTTAGATTGGTTCGAAACCCAAACTGCGCAGCGGGTATTTCCCTTTCGTCAGGTCATGCAAAAAATACGGGCACTTGCAGTGATGAAAACGATTTCATTTTGAAAAAACACCGGGCAAGCAGCATATCTAGGCACCGAGGTGAAAAACTTCCTCTTCCCCATAAAATCGCTGGGCATCGCCAAAGCGTACAATGCGAGATTGGGGAACATCATGCTCAATTTTCAGCCAATCTTGAGGAATACTAGGAATGAATTCCTGCCCCATTTCTTCTTCGAGAATCACACCCCATTCACAGAGCTTGTGCCACACTTTACTCGCATTCTGCACCCGTAGATCTGAGTTGTTGGTGCGCTCACGCCATTGTGCTACTGCAGCATCGATATCAACAAAAGGCAGTTGACTCAATAGCTCTACAATCGGACCCTCCACACGGATGTATATACCTGAGTCAGGAAGCCTCAAAATCAAGTTTTCACCTTCAATGTCTGCATCAGAAAATGGGTTCCAAAAATGTGCCATGCGGATTACTTTGTTTGGTCTTACGTAAAATGCTGCTAAATCGTTACACCTGATTTTAATAACTTCGAACTTCAACCATTGCGCCATGCCGTTCCAAATTGACTCATTTCAAGCTTATCTCGATGCTCAAAATCAGAGTCGTTTGAGTCCTGAACTCTATTGGGCAGACATCGCATCGCATTTTCAATGGCAGCG
>DCPZ01000086.1:21110-26363 GCA_002323795.1 Flavobacteriales bacterium UBA1531
GATGGACAAATCAACATCACAGAAAATGCTCTGGACCGACATTTGCTGAAACGTGGAGAACAAATTGCCTTGCAATGGGAGCCCAATGATCCCAGTGCTGAGAGTAAATCCTACACCTACAGGGAATTGCACCAGGCCGTCTCCCAATTCGGAAACACCATGCGCTCCATGGGAATAAAAAAAAATGAGCGCGTCATCCTCTACATGCCCATGGTGCCAGAATTGGCTATCGCTGTGCTCGCATGCGCTCGCATTGGTGCTGTTCACTCCGTCGTATTTGCTGGATTCAGCGCACAGGCGCTGTCTGATCGGATTGAAGACGCTCAAGCCTCCATGGTCATTACCGCCAACGAAGGAAGACGAGGTGCAAAGACCATTCCACTGAAAACGACCGTTGACGAAGCACTAAGGGGCAACACCTCGGTGCGTCATGTCATCGTGAAGCGCGTCACCCAAAAAGACTCCTTCATGATTCGCCCGAGAGATGCCTGGTGGGACGATGCTGTTCAAAAATCAGGATTGTCCCGTGAATGTCCGGCAGAGATCATGGACGCAGAGGACATGCTCTTCATCCTTTATACTTCCGGATCTACTGGAAAACCAAAAGGAGTCGTGCATACACATGGTGGCTATACGGTATACGCAGGCTACTCGTTCGCCAATGTCTTTCAATGTAAACCCGGAGATGTTTATTGGTGCTCTGCAGACATTGGATGGATCACCGGACACACTTACATCGTCTACGGTCCTTTGCTTCAAGGCGGCACGACCTTGATGTTTGAAGGGATTCCAACCTTCCCAGATCCTGGAAGGTATTGGGAAATCTGTGAAAAATACCAGGTCACACAATTTTACACAGCGCCGACGGCCATCAGAGCGCTGATGGCTTTTGGGGACGAGCATGTTGCACGGCACAACCT
Organism: Flavobacteriales bacterium UBA1531; assembly: GCA_002323795.1. Lineage (GTDB taxonomy): Bacteria > Bacteroidota > Bacteroidia > Flavobacteriales_D > Sanyastnellaceae > UA16. Next base: position 22,031 of record DCPZ01000086.1, read on the forward strand.
CGATTCACTCAAAGTGCTAGGAACTGTGGGAGAGCCCATCAATGAAGAAGCTTGGCACTGGTACCACGAAAAAATCGGTCAATCCAAATGTCCGATTGTTGATACGTGGTGGCAAACTGAAACCGGTGGGATTATGATCAGCGGTTTAGGCGACTTGAGTCCGCAAAAACCAGCTCATGCGGGCTTTCCCCTGCCAGGCATCCAGCCTGTATTGGTGAATCAAAAAGGCCATATCATCGAAGAAAATGAGAAAGAGGGCTTGTTGTGCATTGATTCTCCTTGGCCAAGCATGATACGTACAACGTATGGCGATCACGAGCGCTGCTTAAACACCTATTTCAGGCCATTCCCAGGACGCTATTTCACAGGCGATGGAGCCAAACGTGACAAACAAGGAATGTACCGTGTGATTGGTCGTGTGGACGATGTAATCAACGTATCAGGCCACCGTTTTGGAACTGCCGAAATCGAATCTGCCATAAATCAGACCCCAGGGGTCGTCGAATCTGCTGTCGTTGGATATGAACATGAAATCAAAGGCCAAGGCATCCATGCTTACGTCATTTTTGACCGAAATCTCACGGAAGTTGAATCAGCAGAAATGACCGATGCCGTTAAAGCGCAAGTCGTAGTGGGCATCGGCAAAATAGCTCGGCCTGACCGCGTTCAATTGGTCGATGGGCTGCCGAAGACCCGATCAGGAAAGATTATGCGACGCATCCTTCGTAAAATTGCTTCCGGTAACTTCGATTCATTTGGCGATACGTCTACACTTCTCGACCCCAGTATCGTCAAAGGCATCGTTGCCCAAGCCCAAAAACTCATTTGATCAGCATGCAACTTCTCCATCAAATTCGCAGCTTTACGATCGTCATTTGCACGGCATTCATTTCGATTCCAGCCATGGCACAAGTGGATACTGAATTTTGGTTTGTGGCCCCAGAAGTTTGGGCAAACCATGGAGACAGCCCCACCCTTCTGCGCTTCGCTTCATTTGACGAAGATGCAGTGGTAACCGTTGAGCAACCTGCAAATCCCGGTTTCCCGACGCAAACATTGAACATCGATGCCAACAGTGTTTCATCGTTGAACCTCGCCCCTTGGCTTTCAATCATCGAAAACAAGCCTGCCAATACGGTGCTCAACTTCGGACTGCGCATTACTTCAACCTCTCTGATCCAGGCCTATTACGAGGTGAACCCTTCAAACAACTTGAATCCAGATATTTTCGCGTTGAAAGGAGTTAATGCCCTAGGGACAGCCTTTTTCGTGCCTTTCCAAAACTACCTGAACAATAGCTACACGCAGTCCACGTCGTCGTTCGATATCGTTGCCACAGAGGACAATACCATCATTCAAATCACACCCAAAAAGCCGATTCAAGGTCACGCTCCCAACATCACCTTTAGCATCGTTTTGAATGAAGGCCAAACGTGGAGTGGAAGAGCTTCATCTACCTTAGCAAGCCAACATCCCTTCGGGACAATCGTAACATCGAATAAACCGATTGCCATTACCATGAGCGATGACTCCGTTGCAGGTACGCCTTATGGAGGATGCGCAGATATTATGGGCGACCAAATTGTCCCCGTTAGTATTGTGGGAACGGAATACATCGCAGTGAAAGGAAATTTGAACGGACCTGACAAGGTTTTCTTCATCCCGACCGAACCCAACACGACGATTTCCCTCAACGGAAACGTAGTCAGCACCCTGACTACATTGTCTTCAATTTATACGCACACATTGAGTGCAGACGCCGCATATTATGAGGCCAGCGCTCCAGTGTACGCATTACACATGACAGGATTTGGTTGCGAGATTGGCGGAGCGCTGCTGCCGTCAATCATTTGCACCGGATCCCAAGAAGTGGCTTTTGTTCGCTCAACGAATGAGTTCATCGGTTTGAAAATTTTGGTGCAGGCCGGAGGAGAAGATGATTTTCAGTTCAACGGTAACGACAATCTCATCACAGCTTCGGATTTTAGCAACGTACCTGGCACAGCTGGCGGATGGAAATATGCCAACATCACAGCGACGTCATTTGTACCTCAACTTCAGGCATCTCGCCTTTCAAATTCAAGCACAGAATTCCATCTTGGCATCATCAATGGTGGAGCCAGCTCCGGAACGCGTTATGGTTACTTCAGTAATTATGGTCAACCAGCCTATGCCATTCAAATTGAGGACAATACTGTTTGCGAAGGAGATCCAGTAATGTTAACGTCCAACTTATTGAATTTTGCCACTTACGACTGGACTGGTCCTGGTGGCTTTTCAGCGCAAGGCAGTTCCATTGATCTGGGCAACGCTTCGTTCGATGATGCAGGGGAGTATTTTGTTTCGGGATACGTCGGCTCATGTCCGATCCTGAGTGATTCGATGTACCTCCTCGTCTACGCCATTCCCGATGCTCCTGAAATTTCAGGAACCTCGCTGCTTTGTGAAGGCGAATCATTGATCCTCACTGCGGATAGCGCTAGCCCTTTTTCTTACGAATGGACTGGACCAAGCGGAGAGATCGATGGCTCCTTCATGCTCGAAATCGAAGCAACCCAAGCGTCTGATTCGGGGTTGTATAGTGCAGCAATTCTCGACCATGGCTGCCTCTCTGAGCCTGATTTTTTCAATGTCGATATCATTCCAGAATCCTTCGCTCAAATCGCTGCCGTTCCAGATTCAGTATGCGCCGGCAGCACTGTGATCATCGAAACGGAATTAGCCGCGGGATCGAGCTATCAATGGACAGGTCCTGGGAATGTACCACTCGGTAATTTATCGGGTGTGCAGCTCAGCAATCTCGATCCTGATGATTCAGGTTGGTATACACTGAATGGAGAATTAGACAATTGTCCACTTGGTCCAGATTCAGTTTACATTCAAGTTTTAGAAAACCCAGAAATTGTTGACGTCATAGCACCTGATGCTTGCCTGCAAAACGAAGCAACGTTCACTGCTTATTCGAATGACAGCGAGGCCGAATTCAACTGGTATACAGCTGACGGAGAAATTTTAGGCCAAGGAAATCCTTGGATTATCCCTAGCACAGAATGGAGCGATGAACAAGACTATTTTGTAGTGGCAAACCTCAACGGATGTGATTCCGATCCGCTCGGCTTCAGCTTTGGCATTGTACCGCCCGAAGAACTCACGATTCTAGACGCATTCAATGAGCCCGTTGAAACGATACAGATTTGCGAGGGAGAATCGGCAGAAGCATTTGCATTTGGTCCTACCCTTACTCAATGGAACTGGAGCGGAGCGGACGGATTTGCATCCGAGGCAGCGGAATGGAATATTGAGAACACCAACGTCCAAGCCACAGGTTGGTATACGGTCAACGGCACTGTTGGAAACTGTCCGATGTTGCCAGACTCCTTGTGGCTCGAAGTCATCCCAACACCGCTACCCCCCAACATCGGCGGTTTCGATCAAATCTGCGAAGGAACACCGTGGGAAATCTGGGGAGCTCCAGAAGGCGTTGGAGTTTTGCAGTGGTTTCATCCGTATTGGGGCAACATGAATGGCAATTCCATCACGATGGACGCCGCGCCTTTGGAGGCCAGCGGAATCTACGAAGCATTCACACTATTTGAAGGATGTCCTTCTGAAATGGTTAGTGGGGCGCTTGACATAATCGCATTGCCTGAAGAAATAATTGAAACCTTTGAAAATATAAGCGTTGAACGCTGTCCAGAGATGAATCCGCTTTTGAACCTGCCGCAGTTCGATTCAGCCTATTCAGCTTCTTGGAACTTCACTGATTCTGACGGAAACACAACTTATTTTGGAGAGGGACCAGCGATCGTAGCTGCGGATGACGGTACCTACAGCGTTTACCTTACCACTGGAGCACCCTGCCTTTTGGAGGCTTCAGGGAATTTTGATGTGGAAACCGTGCTGTGCGACTTGCTTGTACCAAATGTGTTCTCGCCAAATCAAGACGGAAGCAATGAGCGGTTCGCTTTGCCGGACTTATCCTATTTCCCGAACAGCACCTGTGCGATATACAATCGCTGGGGACAGGTGGTCTTTGAATCACAAGATTTTGGCAATTCAGCGGGATGGTTGCCCACTCCCGATGAAGCTGTCGATGGAACTTACTATTATGTCATCAGAATCAATCGATCCGAAGGTGATCTCACTATAATCGATGAAAACGGATCCAGCACTTATACCGAACCTGGCACCATTGAGCTTAAAGGCAGCCTCACTTTAATCAGATGAGTAGACTCAATAGCGTCCAAATTTCATTGGTTGTATTGACGCTTGCCATTGCTACGTCAGTTGGATTTTTCTTCGCTCCTGAGCTTACTTGGTGGTTCAGTGGCTC
>DCPZ01000086.1:26680-49367 GCA_002323795.1 Flavobacteriales bacterium UBA1531
TTCAGTGGCTCGCTAGCATTCGCTGGGCTTGTGGCCGTGGGCATTCCGCACGGTGCACTTGATGTTCTCACTCACACGACACGAAAAGCAGGTACCAATCCCATTTCATTCATGGTGCTTTACATCTGCGCAATCGGATGTGTATTGCTGGGCTGGTGGATGATTCCGACGATAACCTTGGTCTTCTTTCTTGGGCTCAGTGCCTGGCATTTTGGCCAAGCCGATTTTGAGCTCTGGGAAATTAATCGAGGAGGTTTGATCTGGGGAATTTTTGTGCTCATGATGATCCTGGGATGGCATGTGGATGAAGTATCATCCATTCTCTCCGCAATCGGCATATCCGAACTCATGTTGTCACTTGCACAAAAAGGTTCAATGTGGATTGAGATCGGCACGTTAATCGGCTGGGGCATCTCCATGTGCACTGCATGTTATTATCAAAAGACCCTATGGATTTTGAGCCTGCTGATACTGGCTTGCTCTCCCTTTCTGCCAGTGATCATCGCATTCATGTTTTTTTTCGTAGGCCAGCATAGCCTGGCAGGTTGGTCGCACCTCAAGAACGGATTGAGATTCAGCAGCCGTGAGCTCTGGGTCAGAGCAGCTCCGTTTCACCTTGGTGCATGGGCCATTATCATCTTGGGCTTATATTTGCTCAAGGACAATGATTCCCAATCATTTGATGCAACGGTCGGATGGTTTTTCGCGTTACTTGGAAGCATTAGCATTCCCCATATCATTGAGTCTCATCAATTCATTCATCAGCATCGGAAGCCCTCTTGACTCCAGCTTAGTTCAAGAAAAATCCAAAAGAGTTTCGGTTGTGCGCCGTTGCGCACTTTTAACGCTCACTGCGTTCACCCTTTTGAGCTGCCCTCCCGACTGCAGTGCTCAATTGGATACGGAATTTTGGTTTGTTGCACCTGAAATTTGGGCTGGTCATGGCGATGCCCCGATTCTGCTGCGTTTCTCCACCTTAGATGAGGCGGCCAATGTCACAGTCGATCAACCGGCCAACCTTTCATTTCCAATCCAAAACGTCACAATCAATGCGAATGGAACGGCAACCTTGGACCTCACAACTTGGCTCGGTAGCATCGAAAATAAGCCGAGCAACCAAGTTTTACCTCGCGGACTTCGCATTGTTTCAAGCGCTCCAATTTCCGCGTACTACGAAGTGAGTCATCCATTGAATACTGAGATTTTCACACTGAAAGGATCGGCAGCAATGGGAATGAGTTTCTTCACACCTTTTCAAACCAATCTGAGCAATTTTTATCCTCAATCAAAAGCAGGGATTGATGTCATCGCTTCAGAGGACGACACCGAAGTCACTGTCATTCCCACCGCCAATCTAACTGGTCACCCTGCAGGTATCCCGTTCACTTTCATTCTCAATACAGGCGAAACTTATGGAATGCGTGCCAGTTCTGCGATCGGTTCAGATCATCCTGTGGGTACCGTGATTTCAAGCTCGAAGCCAATCTCCGTTGTCGTCAGCGACGATTCCGTCGAATATGGCATTTGTCAAGACATGCTGGGTGACCAAATCATTCCTACCAACCTGGCAGGCACTGAACATATAGCTGTCAAGGGAAATTTGAGCGGACCAGACAAAGTGTACCTTCTAGCTACAGCAGACGGCACGACCTTGTCTGTGAATGGAATAGAAATTACCGGATTGGTGCTCAATGCTGGCGAATCGTTCGGACACAACTTGACCGGAGCGGTCGGCTATTACGAAACCAGCGCCCCGGTGATTGCATTGCACGTCACGGGCTTCGGCTGCGAAGTGGGTCAAGCCTTGCTGCCTCCTGTGGCATGCACCGGATCGAACGAAGTTGCGTTTGTCCGATCCACAGCTGAATTCTTTGGGCTCAAAATCATTGTGCGAACCGGAAGTGATGGAGATTTCACTCTGAACGGATCTTCTGTCAATGTTGGTGCAGGTGAATTCTCAGATGTGCCGGGAACAACTGGGGAATGGAAGTACGCCAACATCACAGGAACTGGATTCATTCCCATCGGCTCAGCTTCGAGGTTGGAAAATAGCTCCTCCAAATTTCACCTTGGCATCATCAATGGTGGAGCCGACACAGGAACACGCTACGGTTATTTCAGTGCGTTCACTCAACTTCAACACGAAACTTTCGTAACGGATGACAACCTGTGCGAAGGGGAAATGGCCGAATTATTTTGCAGCCAAATCCTCGGCGCCTCTTACGATTGGGTGGGCCCAAATGGATTTCTAGATTCAGGTGATACCATTGAGTTTGGCCCCATCACCTTGTCCGACACGGGGCTGTATGTTGTTTCCGGCGAAGTAAACGAATGTGAGATTTTGCCAGACACCCTCGAATTGGTGGTCATTGAGCAACCTCCAACACCGAGCGTATTGCCCATTTCAAACTTATGTGAAGGCGACGACTGGGCATGGACCTCCTTGAGCACAGCAGATGAATGGATGTGGCTCGATGCGGATGGAACCGTCATAGCCACAGACAGCACTGTGGCTTGGACGAACGCCGATTTGAACGATGCCGGGTCCTATGAGTTGATTGTCACTGCAAACGACTGCTCTTCCACGCCTGCCAATTTTGAGGTTATTGTCAACGAAACGATTGCGATTGAGTTTACGGAGTCTCTCGCATCTGCCTGTGAGGGTGCTGATTTAATCCTCAGTGCTGACCAATTGATTCCGGGAGCCAATTGGATCTGGACACTGCCCGATGGCACAGACGTCAATTCAGAAAATCTGAGCCTCAGTCCCGTTGACCTTTTGGACGCTGGTCTCTATACTTTGGGAGGTTCAAATGCCGGGTGTCCAATGCTAAGCGGAACCATTGAACTGGAAGTTGCTGCTCCCATTGTCCTCGAAATTTCAGCTCCTGATTTTGTTTGCTCCGCTGACGCACCGATCGATTTAGAAATCAGTGATGCGTATACTGGCGAATGGACGAGCATCGAGTGTCCCGAATGCCTCTCCGCTGACGGCTCATTTGATGCTGCTTACGCAGAAACGAGTGCTGTGGAAATATTTTACACTTCTCTCGGACCTTGCGCAGCCACTGCCTCGACCACCATTGATGCCATTGTCAGCCCAGACTCAAATTTTGACAACTTCACCGGTTGCGAGGGACAAGGAGAAGTGCAAATGGCTGCCAACGAACTCGGAGGAATCTGGGAGAGTGATTGCGGAGTCTGCAGCAATGAAAGTGGATTATTCAACACTCAAGTATCGGGCGTTGGAACATGGAACGTGACCTATTCAATTGATGGCTTATGCCCTGTTGCCTCCTCGGGAGTTTTTACCGTCACACCAAACACCAGTAGCGACTTCTCGAGTCCAAACTCTCTTTGCGCCAATGCGCCAATCGTTGATCTGACGGCTGACATCCCCGGAGGAGAATGGATGGCTTCTTGTGGAAATTGCTTGGCCGCCGATGGCAACTTTTTCGCCAATGAAGCCGAAATCGGCCCCGTAGATATCGTCTACACCATTCCAGGGGTTTGCGGTTCAAGTTCAACACAGACCATCGTGATCGTGGCCTTACCTGATGCCAATTTTGAATACTCAACCGACGGTAACTGCGCTCCTGCGCAAGTCACTTGCATCGCACCTGTAAATCCAGATTTGACGGATTGCCAGTGGACATACACCGGCAATGAAAACACTGTCAATGTAAACTGTGGCCAGTCGATGTTTGAAATTTCAGAAGGCGGCTGCTTTCAATTGAGTTATACGGTAAGCGAGAATAGTGGATGCAGCAATACCGTGGAGTCTGCCGATCTCTTGTGCATAAATATGCCCCCTGAAGCGACATTCCAGAGCAACCCTTCGAATCCCAGTTTCTTCGATGAGTTCATGACGCTAACCGCTACAGAAACAAATTCCAGTCATGCCTACGACTGGAACATTGCTCCAGCATTTCAAGCCAACGGTCAAGAAATCGAGGTGCAACTTAACTCCATTGGTGTCGCCGACTTTGATGTTTGCCTCCAGGTCACTGATGAACTGAATTGTGCGTCAACAGAATGTCGAAACATTGTCCTCGAAGAAGGCATCACCGCCTATGCCCCGAACGCTTTCACACCCGACCAAGACGGCAACAACGACGCATGGCGTATCGTTTGTAGCGACGCTGTAACAACTTTCGAATTGCACGTCTTTGATCGTTGGGGAAAAGTCGTTTTCGCAACCACAGACAAAGAAGAATACTGGATTGGAGATGTCGATGGAGGAACTCATTTCGCAGAAAATGGGATCTACTTCTACCGCGCAGTGCTTCGCGGAGACAATTATGAGGTGCACAGCTTTGAAGGCTCCATTGCGCTGATTCGATAATTCTTAGCTTGCATCCTATGAAAAGAAATCTAGGTTGGATCAGTTTGTGCGCTTGCGTAACGGGCATTGTTTCGATGCTTGTCATTTCCTGTTCGACATCAGATGATCAGGACAGCACGATTCAACAAAGCATTCATAAAAAAATGCTTCCGTCCCTTGCTGACGCATGGAAATGGTCCTACCCTGATCAAGTCTGGGATGCGAATGAAGCGAGCAGAAAGTGGAATGGCATGGATCGCTGGCTTCACGATCAATCATCAAACTCAACAGCACGTCAAATTGAGGGCGAATGGCGCCTCGAGGGGCCATCCAACATTGGTGGTCGTTTCAACTTCATTCGACAACATCCAACGGAACCCTTTCAGTTTTATGCAGGTAGCAGCGCGGGTGGACTGTGGATGACTCCCGGTGATGATGAATGGGTTTGCCTTACTGAGGAATTTCCTGTGATGTCTTCGGGAGATTTGACGTTTCATCCCGAAAATCCAGACCGGATCTTTTTGGCCACCGGTGACCCTCAAATCAGCAGCTTTCCTCGCATTGGCGCAGGCGTTTTTCGCTCTTTGGATGGCGGTGCATCGTGGGAGTTGGCTGGGCTCGACTCCATGGGCATCATCAGCAAATTGCTTTACCTCGATGGAGACACTCCAGCCCTTCTCGCTGGCGCAATGGGTAATCCCGCTATTCCAGGTCAAAATCGCGGACTTTACAGAAGCCTGAACAATGGATTAGAATGGGAACAAGTATTGTTGCCCAGTGATTCCGCTGGTATCACGGATATGATTGTAGATCCGACAACAGGTGCAATCTTTGCCAGTGCCTGGCAACGCACTCGAACGTCAACTGAAAGCATTGTTTGGGGACAACACTCTCGTATTTGGAAATCCATTGATGCCGGTGAAAATTGGTTGGCGCTGGACAATCCTTGGGGAGAAGGCAAGCGCGGACGAATCGGATTCGCTGCTTCCTATTCAGGCGTATATGCTCTGGTCGTGGGACAAGACAGTCAATTGGATAACATCTATCGCACATCAGATGGAGGAACCACCTGGAATCCCGTAATTCCCGATTTGAACATTCCTGAAAATGCGCTAGGAGGGTTCGGTTGGTACTTCTCAAAAATTCGCGTCAATCCCTTCAATGACCAAGACATTACAATTTTAGGCGTAAACCTATGGAATTCAATGGATGGAGGAACCAATTGGAGCCTGATGGGACCGGAATGGTGGACCTATGAAGTACACGCAGACAAGCATGACTTGCAGTGGATTGGACCTGAATCCTGTGTTTTAGCAACCGACGGTGGACTTTACCGAACGGATGACCATGGTCTTTCCTGGAATGACATTGAGGACATACCCGTTTCACAATTTTACCGTGTCACCGGGAATCCACACAATCCAGGAGTCTATACTGCCGGAGCTCAGGACAACGGAACCACAACGGGCTCATACCTCGCGCCCAATGCATGGACTCGTGACCTCGGGGGAGATGGATTCACTTCCATCTATCATCCTGAGAATTCAATGCTCCGTTATGCCGGTTACCAATGGGGAAGTTGGAGGTACAGCATGACCGGTCCTGAGCAAGAACCGGTTTGGAACGACTTCTTGAATGGCATTGATCCTGAAGACCGAGTTTGGTGGGACGCCCCACTTGCCTATCATCCGGCAAATCCTGACCTGATGCTCACCGGAACACAAAGAGTCTACAGGATGAACAACGCTCCAGAGGGATTCTGGGAAGCCATAAGTCCTGATCTCACCGAGAACACATCCCCAGGTTTGACCTACAGGTGCGTTAGTGTTGTAGCAGGTTCGATCTTCAACGAGAATCAAATGGCTGCCGGCACCACCGATGGTCACATCTGGATTACACAAGATGGTGGTGACAATTGGGATCCAATGGAAAGCGGTCTACCCGGTCAATTTGTAACCGACGTTGAATTCGATCCCTATCACCCAGATTCGATGTTCTGCACCATAAGCGGCTACCGAAATGCCGACTATGAGCCTTACGTGTTCCGAGCAGCAATCGGGGAAGCTTGGCAATCCATCCAAGGCAATCTTCCTGCTCATCCCGTCAATCAAATCCTACCACTGAACGACAGCGTTTGGACAATCGCAACTGACGCAGGCGTCTTTGCAAGCTCGAATTGGGGAGAACATTGGCAACCCATTGGATCCTTGCCGGTGATCCCTGTTTATGATTTGGCCGCAGACACCATGGCTGATCGCTTGGTAGCAGCAACATTTGCGCGAAGCATTTTAAGTTTTCCGTTGGATTCGATTGCTCCAGAATCATCGAGTCCTGTCGATACAAACAGCCAGAGTATTGCACAACTTAAAGGGCCCGTAACACTTGCCTTTCCCAATCCTGTGGCCGATCAATTAAGCATAGACGTCTTGGAGTCATGGACAAGGTGCACGGTCATTTCCAGCAATGGGAAGCAATTATTCAATTTGGACAAAAACGGACTGCCCGGACGGTTGGTCCTTGATGCGACGGACTGGCCAAATGGCATCAATATCATAAACCTGATCTACGCATCCGGCCGCAGCGAATCCGTCACCGTGGTCAAACAATAGATGCCAAACTTATTTTATTGCACCCAAAATTTCGCCGAGTTCGCTGAGTTCGCAAAACGCAGGATGTGCATGCCCGATGACAAGCCAGCGACAGGAATTTCATTTTGTCCGATCGTCCACACGCCAGAGGAAATGAGCTTGCCAGTGGCATCGAAAATGCTCCACGGCTGGCTCTGGGTGTTGTCATTCAACCATTGCACTTGAATTGGAGTCGACCCTTTGACCAACGTCGGGAAGATGCGAACGTTGCCATCTAACTTCTGCAACCATTCTTGAACGTCTACTGCATTGTAATCGTACGCTCCACAAAGCGGTTCGTAATCGTTGCACACCCAACCTGAGGTAACGCTCGCAATTGTCCCTAGTGTTTGGAAGTATGCATCAGCATCGCCAACATGGGCGACATGATCAGCTCCTTCTAAAATTGTAAAACAGCTCGAAACATCGTTTTCTAAAGCAGTCGCGTGAACGATAGAACTCCCATCGACCTCAGTGATAGGGAATCCGGAGAGGTAGATCATGCCACTTCCAAAGGGAACCGTGCCATCGGCTGTGCCGTGCACAGAGACCAGAGGCTTATCACCTACTGACATGAAATCGGCTGTTTTCAGAGCTCCAGCAACGTTGATGACACCCAGCACCTCCGTACTATAACCAGGATTACCCGACTCTCCCTCCAAGCCTCCTGACATCCCCGGAGCAGTTTGGTCTATTTGCTCGGGGATTTCCGAAACCTCATCAACGTAGGCCAAATGCAAACCCAAAAACGCCCCTGCCGAGACACCTCCAATCATGATTCGATTCGGATCTATTCCCCATGGATTGTCATCTTCAGCTGCTGTTTTTCGAAAATAACGGATTGCAGCTTTACCATCGTGATAACCTCTCCAAACCGAGCGAACCAGAGCATTTGAGATGTCGAAAAAATTATCAATTCCCAAGCGGTAAGTGATCGACGCCACAACATACCCCATTCGGGTAAGGTCCTGGCACAAAGGAAGAACGTCAGGATTATCATTTTCACCTCCGATGAAAAAGCCGCCATGAGCCATAATAATCAATGGACGATTTTCACTGAAATCTCCTACTGGCTCGTAGATATCGACCAACAAGTTCTGATTTAAACCCGTTGAATTGATTGCATTGCCGTAGACAACATCCGGAGTCACCTCAAATGATTCAAAAGCGGAAGTAAAACGGTAGCGGGTTCCATCGCAATCATTTTGGGCCGTTGCCGACCGAAATGGAGAGAAGAGAACAGCAAGAATGCAGAAGAGATTTAAAATCTTCATAATTTTCGTGGGAGTCATTCGACAATAATACATTGGTTCTCTTCAAATGTTCCTAGCGATCTCCCATAATCACACAACCTCGCTTCTACTCGCGGCATTCATTGGATTCGCCAGTTGGACAATTTCAGGATGTAGCAGCAGAACTGCTAATGTCCCCTTGGATCTGACGACACAAACAATCCAAGCCATGACGGATTTTAATCTTGCCTTCTCACCTGCCTCTATCAGCGACTCATCGCAATACTCTGATGGGTGGAGTAGGCAATATGCAGGGCGCATGGTCACGAAATCATTCGAGATTCCCTCAGGGTTCGATCATCCGGAAATTATCGTAAGCCTCAAACTTCAGTCCGCAGGTGACCCTTGGGACAAATCCGGTGCTGTGCTCTTGATGCCAAAAAATTGGAATGATGACATTCTGGCCGACACAGCAAAAAGTCCAGGAATTTTACTCGATGCTGCAAATGGATTCAACCCTCCTATTGAACTATTGCGTTTTATTACCCCATTTGGTGTGGGTCATTTTAGTCAAAAGAAAGGAGCAGAAGAATACCGTCCCATTTACATTCCAAAGTGGGAAAATGAGGTGTTGTGGCAAAACGATGTATCCCATTTGTGGGATTCAATGGAAGATTCCATTACGCTCGGTGTTTACATCGATACATGGAGCTCAGAAGGATTTGATTTGAATTTGGACCTGAAGTTCGTCCAACAAGCGGCACTTCGGAATCCCCCGCCGATTCGAGAGGTTTTATCCCTCGTTAACACAACAAAAATTCACTCGGAGCAGCATCCGTTTGACGGCTTTGCATCAGGACCACTCGATTTCACATTCCACCTGACCGAAGCATCCAGAAACACCACACTGCACTACATCGCCACAGGGCACGGGGGACATTCGGCTGGAGATGAGTTTGTTCGTTGTGAACACAGCATCGCACTGGATGACGACACCGTCGCGCAGTTTACCCCATGGCGCGATGATTGTGCGAGTTTTCGACGCTTTAATCCTTCTTCTGGTGTCTGGACAGAACGCACCTACTGGAGAGGTGACAGCATCGATGAGCGGATCGCATCGTCGGACTATTCAAGATCTGGCTGGTGCCCCGGAAGCGATGTGCCAGCGCTTGAATTTAAGCTGGGAAACCTCGATGCTGGTCATCATCAATTGACCATTGACGTTCCCACTGCCCAAGCTTACACTGACTCTGAGATGAATTTCTGGAATGTTGCTGCCTATCTCTCGTGGGAAAGGCCTGAAGAACTCTAAATCATTGCTTTATTTCCTTTTCTGAACGACCTTTGCGGCCGCTCCAAAACCCAGTGCAGATAGCTGGTAAAGCAGCAAAAACAGCGTCAAAACTTCACGGAACGCAATTTGATTGAACATGGCAAAAATCATATACACCCAGACAGATGAGGCTCCAGCATTGGCAACGCATTCGTTTCTGCCCATCATCCGAGCATTCGCTGCTAAGGCACATGTGGAATTGGAAACACGGGATATCAGCCTTTCAGGGCGAATCTTAGCTGCGTTCAATGATCTACTCCCTGCTGAACAGCGCGTGAACGACGCGTTGAAAGAATTGGGTGAACTCGCCAAGCAACCTGAGGCCAACATCATCAAGTTGCCCAATATCAGTGCATCCGTGCCGCAATTGAAGGCTGCCATTTCAGAATTGCAATCGCTCGGCTTCGCCTTGCCTGATTATCCAGAAGAACCATCGAGCGACAGCGAAAGGGATGCCAAATCTCGCTATGACAGCGTAAAAGGCTCAGCCGTAAATCCTGTTTTAAGAGAAGGCAACAGCGACCGACGAGCTCCCAAAGCCGTCAAAGCATATGCCCGGAAACATCCCCACAGCATGGGAGAATGGTCTTCCGATTCAAAATCACATGTTGCCCACATGTCTTCGGGTGATTTTTATGGATCCGAGAAGAGCTCTACGGTGCAGGATGCAACCGAGGTCAAAATCATCTTTAAGGGCACCGACGATCAAGAACAAACACTCAAGACCTTCTTCCCCATTCAATCGGGCGAAATAATCGATGCCGCAACAATGAGCAAGTCCGCTTTACGTTCATTTGCTTTGGAACAAATGGAAGATGCAAAGGCCAAAGGCGTGCTGTTTTCGCTTCACTTGAAAGCAACCATGATGAAGGTCTCTGATCCGATTCTTTTTGGTGCGTTCGTCGAAGCTTTCTTCGCTCCAGTGTTTGAGACATTTGGTGAAGACCTCGATCGCCTCGGCGCAGACACGCGCAACGGCTGGGGAGATATTCTGGATAAGATCAACTCGCTGTCTGCTCCACAGCAAGCGAAAATCAGCGCTATCATTGAAAAAACATACAGTCAGCGACCTGACTTAGCCATGGTAAATTCAGACAAGGGCATCACCAACTTGCACGTTCCTTCTGACGTTATCATTGATGCCTCTATGCCCGCCATGATTCGAAATTCTGGACGCATGTGGGACAAAGATGGAAACACCCAAGATACGAAAGCGGTCATTCCAGATCGATCCTATGCCGGAGTCTACCAAGCGACAATCGATTTCTGCAAAAGCAATGGCGCGTTGGATCCGCGAACGATGGGAAGCGTATCCAACATTGGGCTGATGGCCCAAAAAGCCGAAGAATACGGCTCACACGACAAGACATTTGAGTTCCCTGGTGATGGAAAAATCCAAGTCGTTGCAGCAGACGGTAGAGTTCTCCTGGAGCAAGCGGGAGAGGCAGAAGATATCTTCCGAATGTGTCAGGTCAAGGACGCTCCCATTCGCGATTGGGTTGGGCTCGGCGTTAAACGGGCACGCGCAACTGGAAATCCAGCCATTTTCTGGCTTGATGATGCTCGTGCGCATGACTCCGAACTCATCCACAAGGTCAAAACATATCTAAAAGACCACGATACTGCAGGATTGACAATTGAGATTCTTTCACCGGTTGAAGCAACGCATTATTCTTTGAAGCGCATTGTCAAAGGGAAAGATACTATTTCCGTCACGGGCAATGTGCTCCGGGATTACCTCACAGACTTGTTTCCAATCCTCGAGGTAGGAACGTCAGCAAAAATGCTTTCAATCGTTCCGTTGATGAACGGTGGAGGATTATTTGAGACAGGCGCCGGAGGTTCCGCGCCCAAACATGTCCAGCAATTGCAAAGTGACAATTACCTGCGATGGGACAGCCTCGGTGAATTCTTGGCACTCGCTGTTTCACTCGAACATTACGCCGAACACACTGGAAATGAGCAAGCGCGGGTGTTAGGGCGATGCCTCGACGACGCGACAACCCGATTCTTAGATGAGGACAAAAGCCCGACACGACGAATTGGCGGGATCGACAATCGTGGTTCTCACTTTTACTTAGCCCTATTTTGGGCTGAGGCGTTGGCAGCTCAATCTGACGATACCGCACTGAAGCATGCGTTTTCAGCTGTATCCTCAGCACTGCAATCGGCAGAAGCCCAAGTGATTGAAGAATTAATCAGCGTACAGGGAACTGCAGCCGACATCGGTGGCTATTACCGTCCTGACGCCATAAAAGCAGAGCGCATCATGCGCCCTTCAGCAACGCTCAATCAGATCTTGACTGACTGAATATTCTACTCAAACTTATTTTGAAGCAACAAAAAAGGGATCACCGACATGGTCATCCCTTCTTCGTTTCAATCCACCGCAATCACTGATAGACGCGAACGTAGTCAACGGCCATAAATACTGGAAATTCAGAGGATTCATCTGGATTGCCCGGCCAGTTGCCGCCGACTGCAACGTTCAGAATAAAGAAGAATGGATTGTTGAATGGGTAGGGCTGTCCTTGCATCATTGAAGGCGTGATGGTAAAATAAACCTGGTCATCCCTGAGAAAGTTGATCTGATCTTGCTCCCATTCTATCGAAAAAAGATGGAATTCTTCATCAAAATGTTCCGGATAAATGCTTGAAGTAGCTCCTTGATGAGTCCAACTTGGCCAATCAGCACCCCAATGTGCCGTGCCATGAACTGTGCCAGGCAAATGCCCTAGCAATTCCATAATATCGATTTCACCGCAGGCAGGCCAGCCCACATCGGGATAATTGGCCCCCAGCATCCAAATCGCAGGCCAAACACCCTGTCCTTTCGGTAACATGGCCCGAACGTCGATGCGGCCATATTGAAATTCCTTCAATCCCAAGCTTTTGAGTCTTGCAGAGGCGTAGGCATTCTCCCCCACCTTTTCAGCTACAATGAATAGTTTTCCATCTCCAACAAAACTGTTGTTCGAGCTATTGCTGTAGGACTGCAACTCATTATTCCCCCAACCTCCGTTGCCTGAACCTAAGTCATAAGTCCAATTTGCAGGGTTTATGGCTTCTCCATCAAACTCATCCGCCCAAGTCAGCGACATTCCATCATAAGAAGTTGACGCCTCGTAACCTTCATCCGAAATGAAAATATTAGTATCATCATTGCGCAAGCTAACATTTGCCATAGGCTCACCGACCTTGATGTAACCGTTGATTGCATTTTTCAACTCCACCTGAAATGATTCATCAGGCTCGAGGTAGTCGTC
Source organism: Flavobacteriales bacterium UBA1531 (assembly GCA_002323795.1). Taxonomy (GTDB): domain Bacteria; phylum Bacteroidota; class Bacteroidia; order Flavobacteriales_D; family Sanyastnellaceae; genus UA16. Next base: position 39,463 of record DCPZ01000086.1, read on the forward strand.
ACTCAAAATCGGAATGGAAATCGTCTTAGCGGTTTCGCCAGGTGCAAAAACCAATGAACCCGATGATTCGACAAAATCCTCACCTGCTGTCGCCGAACCTTCAATTGTTGCATATTCCACGGACACCTCACGGGTATTCGCCGAATTGAGTCGCACCTCAAGGTTAACTGCTGTCAAGAGCGCTGTCTCAAACACAGTCACATCATTCGCCCAGCTAATCTCAGAATTGACCTCTGTTTCAGGCTCATTGCAAGCTTCGCACGACGTTAACACAATGAAACCTGCCATGCTGCAGTAGCTCAAAAACTTTCTCATCATTCCTCCTTATTTTCTCAATCTGTCACAAAAACAATCGTGAACCAGCCTTTCTCTTGAACGCAATCTCCACCTTGGATAGGACCGTGCAAGACCAGACGGCTTTCTGTCAACTCAACGATGTCATAGTATGGGCCTGAATCCCAAACTCCCATAAAACCACACAATGCTTCATCGAAGGCTGCTAGGCTGATTTGATCTTCACCAGATGTACCCGCGCCCTCTGTGAGCAAATACGTGGTTGGAGCGATTTCGAGAACCGTTTCGACGTAACCATCAAATGGATTCATTGTACTCCCGTTGTTGTTGTACAAGTACGCTCCATCTTCTGTGAATTGGTATCGATCATCAACTTGCCACTCCGTATGACCGTCTGCGGGGGATGTGTACCATTCAGTGGAGTAAGGGGCAGGACCAACTGAAATCGCGCCAGCTTCATTGGACAACTTCCATGTCCGTTGACTGTCGCAACCCGTTAGCAGCGCTTTTGTTCCTTCACAGGGCAACTCGAGCGTTTGATCAATGACTATTGTCGCTGTGGCGGTGCCCATCCCTCCTGCTGTATGCACCGCATATGACAATGCGTACTCGCCTTCTACAGGGTAGTAAGTAGTATCTGAAGGTTGGTCTGAGGTTTGACCGTTTCCAAAGTCCCAAAAATGCAAGAAAGCGCCTTCTACGGCCTCAGCACTCACAAAAACCCGATTCGAATCAGTGCCAACCACTTGACCTGTTGAATCAATGGCGTCGATGAATTCCCACGAAATACTAGCCGTTGGAGTCCCTGGAAGTTCAATGCCCTCCTCCTCAAATGGCTTGCAACCTTGCACAGCAAAGAGGAGCGCAATTGCGCCTATCAAGGTTATATTGAATGACTTTTTCATTTCAGTATCCGTTGTTTTGGGTGATGTTGCCTCCTGACAACGTAATCTCGACTTCTGGAATTGGGAAGACTTCATTGACTCCTGATGAGAATCCTACTTCAGCCAGCACTGAAGCTGCGCGTTCCTGTCGAACCAAGTCGAAGAAACGATGCCCCTCGAGGCCTAATTCTACACGCCGCTCGTGGTAAATCGCTTCCAATAAGTTCGGTCCTGTTACATTGTTAGGAATCGGCTGCATCGACACTCGGCCCCGAACCTCGTTCATGAACAAGCGAGCCGCTTCTTCATTGCCGAGGTGGTACTGTGCTTCTGCATGGAACAACAAGACATCCGCAAAACGAATGATGCGATCGTTGGAATATCCGTTGGGGTTAGGATCACCAAAAGGCGCTTCGTCTGAAGCATTGATGAAGTACTTCTTGGTATAGTATTCATGTGGCATTCCAGTCGCTTCAAGTGTAAACTCACCGCGGTCTCCCATTTGATCGCCAACTTGAAAAACAGATGCAGCCAAACGTGGATCACCCGGCTCAAATTCATCGACAAAATTCTGTTCTGGGATATTGAAACCATAACCTCCAAATTGTCCACGTGCTCGGGTAAAGACATTGGTGAATGTACCCTCCAATTGGTTGCCCCAATTGCCACCTGATGCGTTCATGTACTGCACTTCCCATATTGAACCCGGACCATTCTCACCAGCTTCGGTGAAGATGTTGCTGTAATCTGGATCTAGAAAATACTCTCCGGATGAGACCACATCATAGGTCAAATCACGGCATGATGCCCATTCAGATTGATAAGCGTGCGCCTTGGCAAGTAACGATGTGGCCGCTCCCCATGTGGCCCGACCGATTTCAGACACTGGCATGGCGCTTCTGCGTGGCAAGTACTGCCTAGCAAACACCAAATCGGTTTCTATTTGCGCCCAAACCTCAGCTGAAGGTGTGCGCGTCTGCTGGTATTCGCTCGGTGCAAGATTGGTCAAAATCAATGGCACATCTCCAAACATCGTCACGAGGTTAAAGTACCAATAGGCGCGTATGAAAGCAGCTTCACCGAGGTACCGATTTCGATCTGCTGCATCCATCTCAACATCAGGGATGCGATTCAATGCCAAATTGCAATAGGCGATTCCACGGTAAGCAACCTGCCACTCTGCAAGCACCAACTTACTTGAAGCAAGTCCTTGAAAATTCTCGAACAAGAACAACTCTGGCTCATCTCCATCGCCCGATCCTCCTTTGTGTGCATCGTCCGAAACAATGTCCCCAAAATACCAACGAAAGTGAGGTGCCAACTGACTACTTCCCTGGATGTTGGTGACTTCTTGTTGAAGATTGTTGTAACAAGCAATGGTCGCCGACTCAGCATCCGCTGCATTCAAGAAGAAGTTGGCCTCAGTCGAGCCAACCAAGGGTTTAACCTCCAAAAAATCAGATTTACAAGCCACCAATGTGACGGCAAAAAACCCTACGAAAAGTGCTGATTTAAAATTCATATTTCCTTGGCTTAGAAGTTGACGTTGATGCCTCCCATGAACGTTCGAGCGGAAGGATAGAAACCTCGATCAATACCGATTTCCAATGTTCCACGCGAACCAATCTCAGGATCCAATCCGGAATAGTTCGTGAATGTGAAGAGGTTGGATGCCGCAACGTAAATACGACACTTCCCGATACTCAAACGTTGCATCACCTGCTCTGGTAAGGTGTAACCCAACTGAACATTTTTGATGCGCATGAAAGAACCATCTTCCACAAAACGATCAGAAATTCGATTGTTCTGATTGGGGTCTGAATGCGAGATTCGTGGATGAGCATTTGTTGACCCCTCGCCTGTCCAGCGTTCCAATGCAGAAACCGGTAAGTTTGTCGTGTTCAGGTCGTACCGGAAAACGCCATTCAAAAGATCATTTCCATGGGAACCTTGGACGAATAGGGAGAAGTCGAACGCCTTATAATTGGCCGCGAAGTTGAAGCCATAGGTAAAGTCCGGATGTGGATTACCAATCATCACTTTATCTTCACCATCCACAACACCGTCATCATTTTGATCAACGAAAATGACATCACCCGCTTGCGCATCAGGCAGGGACGTATTCGCCGCAGCCTGCTCATCTGTTTGGAAAATGCCCGCCGTTTCGTAACCGTAGAAGTACGCGATGGGTTGACCAATCTCCGTGTAAGCTACCAAGTCACCAATGCCGAATACTGACCCGGTTGAGATCGGCTGACCGCCTTCACCCAAGCCCGTTACCTCATTCCCGATGAAGCTGATGTTACCACCGACAGAATACTCCAAAAGTCCCACTTGATTGCGGTGATTGACCATGAATTCAACACCTGAATTCCTGGCAGATGCAACGTTGGTTGCTGATGGCAAGTAGCCCACAACACCTGGCAATGGAACCACTGCAAGCATGTCATTGGTGCTTTTTACGAAATAGTCCAACACCACATTGAGCTTGCCTTTGTACAAGTCTGCGTCGATGCCGATATTGGTTTGCTCTACTGTCTCCCACTTCAAGTCAGGGTTAGACGTATTGATCGGTCCAGCGCCGTTCACTTGTACTTGGTCGCCTCCAAATGTATAATTCAACCCATTGAGAACTAGACTGGTGTAATCGTAATTCCCAATGCCATCGGCGTTCCCATTCTGCCCCCAACTTCCTCGAAGTTTCAGGAAGTCAATCCAATCCTTTTCAGCCACCCACGGAAGCTCGGTCATGTTCCATGCTGCAGAGAATGACGGAAAAATTCCATATCGGTTGTTTACGCCAAATCGTGAAGATCCATCTCTTCTAATCGTACCGGCCAATGAAATAGCATCGCCCAATCCGTAGTCAACTCGCATAAATTGACCAACGAAAGCAGATTCAGAAATGCCTCCATTGGCACTCGGCGCTTGTTCAGCGGCGTTCAGGCTATTATTCAGGTAAGCGTACTGCACATCATTGGTAGCAAGGCTATCTCGCGAACCGTAGAAGCTGGTATTTCGATTGCTCAGAGAAGAGTAACCAGCGACAATTTTTAGATCATCCCCATTGGACAATTCTTTGTCGTAGGTCACAATGTTTTCCCATTGCCAATTGCTCCATTTGTTTTCGCCCAAAACCAAAGAATTGACCGGACGGAACTCGTAAGCTGGACGATCTGGATCGTTTTCACCGATGCCCAAATCGTATGTAGGGTTAAAAATTCGTTGAGATCCGAGAGACAAGTCAACCGACATGGTCGAGCGGAATGTCAAATTGGACAAAATGTCGAATTCAGCAAAAGAAGATCCCACAAAGCGGTTGGTCGTCCAAAAGTCATTGTTCAATGCAATCTGATTTGCCGGGTTGGCGATGTCAGAGTCGATAAAGTTCGAATAATTGTAAGTCCCATCTTCCCGCATTGCTTCTGTGATGGGGTCCATATTGAGCGCCCGACCCACTGGCGTAGCAAACTCGTTGTTTTCTGCAAGTGCAGAACGGTTGAGGTGGGTGAAATTGACATTCTGTCCCAAGCGGAACCGCTCACCGCCGTCTTGTCTTGTGTTCACGCGAAATGTGTAACGCTCAAAATTGCCTTTGTCGCCGCCCACAATTCCGTCTTGCGTGAAATAGCTTCCGCCGATTGCAGTGGAAGATGTCTCTGTTCCCTTTGTGAAACTGAAAGAGTGATTCATCATCGAAGCACGCTGGAAAACCTCGTCTTGCCAGTCGAATCCTTGTCCGAGTGACGCTGGATCCGCGAGCGCTTCCAATGGTGTGAGACCAGCCGCTGAACGGCTCTCATTCATAAGGATTGCATACTCTTCAGCATTCAACAACGCCATGTATTTCCAAGGCTCTTGAACACCGTAGTAGCTTTCGTAAGTAATCTGTGGTTTTTGATTTTTCGAACCAGCTTTTGTTGTGATCAACACAACGCCGTTTCCACCACGAGCTCCATAAATCGCGGCAGAAGCCGCGTCCTTCAGGATTGAAATGGACGCGATGTCAGCGGGATTCAAATAGTCGATGCCACCACTCGGGATGCCGTCAATGACGTACAAGGGCTCCGCATTGTTCAGAGAACCAGTACCCCGAATGCGGATGGACTGAGTTGCTCCTGGCTGTCCTGAGTTCTGAGTGACCTGCACACCGGCCGCACGCCCCTGGAGAGCCTGCTCTGTTCGAAGCACGGGCATGGATGTAATTTCCTTCGAATCAATGGTGCCAACAGCACCTGAAATTTTGCTTCGCTTTTGGTTGCCATATCCGATAACAATGACTTCCTCCAAACCTGCAACATCCGCGGCAAGCTGAACGTTGATTTCAGTCTGCGCTGAAATGGCAACAACTTGTTGGGTGTAGCCAATGAAGGAGAATACAAGCTCTGCCTCATCTCCCACAACGTTCAAAGTGTAGCGACCATCAAGGTCGGTAAACGTTGCGTTTTGGGATCCTTTCTCGACAACCGTCACGCCTGGTAACGCTTGACCATCCTCAGCTGCTGTCACCATTCCGGCAACCACCTTTCCCTGGGAAAAGGCGGTTGCCATCACGGCTGTGACAAAGCTGAATGCTAAAAGCAAATTTTTCATTCAAACTGGTGTTTCGCGAAGGATTGTACTCCTCTGTTCTTAGTTGACCTTCAATAATTTTTGAGTCAACCCAAATCCTTCGGTCTGTACTTGTATAAAGTATACGCCTGTCGCCTCCCCAGAAAGATCCAAAGTGAAGACATTTTCATTTGCAGGTACCTGAAAAGCATGAATCAAAGCACCGGTGAAGGAAACAATTGACACTTGCTTCGCCGATTGAACACCAGCGAATCGCATCTCAACGTTTCCAGTCGTAACAGAAGGAATCAATTGAAAGTCAAACCCTGAAATCTCATCAAGGCCATTTGCTCCTTCACATGCTGCACAAGAATTGTAGCAGTATGCATCAGTTGCCTGAGTTGCCTCAGAACCAACAGTCAAAAGTCGATTGGTAAAAGCACCTGAAGTGATGGTGCATTCTGTGAAGTTCTCTCCATCGAACACTTCGTTTACACCTTCACCATTTTGGTACAAGAATTCGTAGTTGCCTGAAGCAAGTGTTTGCGTGGTCTCATAAATGCTATCGCCATCGTCATCGTTCATTGGAATTGCACCCCATCCGTCAAAAGCAGCATGCAAGAAAACACCACCTGCGACAGTCTGCTCAGACATATCCACTCGGAAGGTCACGGCTACATCTGCTGTGGACTCGCAAGAACCGTCTGTTGTGCACTGACCGAAGCATGTGCTCAGTGTTGTATTCTCACTCACTTCCAAAAAACGGTCATTGAAGTTTCCTGGATCTCCACAGGGCAATCCGGCCAAGTTCTCTTTGCACGACCAATCTCCGCACGCACCATTGGTAAATGTGTAGTAACCTGAGTAGGGCGCATCATACGTGAATGTTGCGCTGTAGATGCCATCACCGTCAGCATCCAACATTGGGTTGTCCCCGGGTACTCCAAAGTCGGCTCCACCAGCAATGAAGACCCCCTCCTCTGAGACATCTTCATTTGCCATATTCACATTGAAGGTTACTGTATAAGACCCGCCGCCGGAAGATTCACAGGCGTCACAAGAATTGAAACATACTGTTGCCAAGGCTTCATCCATTGCTCCAACGGTAAAAGTTCTATTGGTAAATCCATCAATAGTAGATGTGCATTCCTCTCCTCCGGCGAACTCTTCTTGTTGTGCCCAGTTGTCCAGAGTAAACTTGTATTCGACGGTTTCTCCAAGGTCAAGTTCCGCGGTGGTCGTGTACACTCCATCGCCGTCGTCGTCAGACATTTGATTGCAATCTCCGCACCAGCCATTGAGTGAACCACTCAAGTTAACCATGCCAAAATCGCCGGTGTATTCGCTCATGTCCACATTGAATGTGACGATCGCCGTTTCCGCTGGTTGAGAGCATGTACCGTCAGTAGAACATTCGCCAAAGCATGTATTTACAACATGGTCCTCCGTAATGTTCGAGAGCAGTCGGTCATTCCAAGTGCCATCTGCACAGTCCTGGCCTGCAATGTCTTCTTTGCATGAATAATCTCCACATGCTCCGTTTGTAAATGTGTAGTTTCCATTATACGGAGTCGTCAACTCCAACGTAATGGAGTAAACACCATCACCATCTTCATCTGTCATTGGGTTATCGCCTGGTGCACCAAAGTCGATGCCTCCCGCAAGGAATACCCCATCAGGTGAAACGTCTTCATTCTCCATGTTCAAGTTCCATGTGACCATGGCTAATCCTGTTGCCACGCATGACTCACTGCACTGCCCAAAGCAGAATGTTACCGAAGTATCTTCGATGATGTCAGAGAGCAGACGATCATTCCAAGTACCATCAGCGCACTCTGAGCCGGCAAGATTCTCTTTGCAAGAGAAGTCTCCACAAGCGCCGTTGGTGAAAATGTAATTCCCGGTGAAAGGAACTGGCAAATCAATTGCAATCGTGTAGATTCCATCGCCATCATCATCTGTCATTGGATAGGCTCCAGGAGCTCCAAAATAGTCGCCCCCTGCGACAAACACACCACTTTCAGCAACGTCTTCAGCAGACATGTCAACATTGAAGGTCACCGATGCTGTTTGGGCAAAAGATGCAAGACCTACGGCCAACATCATAAATAAAAGATTAATCTTTTTCATTTGGTTGATTTTATGCGATGAATTTGCCTTTACTACCATTGAGCACGCAAAAACTATCGGCAAGAAAGATACGAAGAAAAAAGGACAATCCAAGAATGGCGTGTACAATTGACACAATGAGAGGCGCAGAATCCAAATTGGAACAAGTGTCAATCTTCATCCGACCGCCTTCTCCACTCCCGCAACAGCGAGCGCACCAGCAAAGCAACTCCACCCTGCGATACGCAGGCTCCCAACGACTTCTCCATCAAAAAGAATATCATTGATCCAATTGATTCCGCCGAGAGCCGCCACAATTTGTGGAATTACGATGAATATGTTGAAAATGCCCATGTAAATGCCCATTTTTTGAGATGGCACAGAACTTGATAGCATAGCATAAGGCATTGACAGAATGCTACCCCACGCAATTCCGATGCATGCAAAACACCCCCCCAACATGTAGGAAGACTCAACGTCAAGTTGAAGCATTGTCGTAAATCCAAAACCTCCAACGGCAAGTGCTCCGGCATGTATTAGCCTTCGATTGATTTGATATCGACTCGTGTAAAAAGCCAGCAACAGAGCAAATACCATTGAACTCAGTCCGTAAACCCCCATCGCACTGGAAACAGCATTTGCCGCATCATTGAATCGAGCCGAAGCTTCAACAAAATCCAGAGCCCCTTGCTCAGGGTTTGGTGCTCTGAAAACACTCTCGGTAAGAGCTGGAGTAGCAAACGTCCACATGGTAAAGAAGGCGAACCAGCTGAAAAATTGAACCAAACCCAATTGCATCATCACCCGGGGCATTCCCATTACAGATTGGAAGATCTCACGCACGCCTGTCCAAAATCCCGAATTAACCTCGCGATCTCGCCGAAATTGAGCTAGATCTTGAGGTGGCTCCTCCTGAGTTGTAAAGACAGTGACCAAAATGGTTACCATAAAAACAATGGCACCGATTGCAAATGAATAAAAAACAGATTCTGGTATCTCCCCAGCCGGCGCATCATTCGCAGCACCCATTTTTGTTACAAACCATGGCAAATTGGAAGCCACCCACGTTCCAATCCCAATGATGAGCGTTTGAATCACAAATCCATAGTTTCGTTGATCTTCTGGCAATTTATCCGCAACCAAAGCGCGGAATGGCTCCATGCTGATGTTGATAGACGCGTCTAAAATCCAGAGAAAGCCGGCTGCCATCCACAGCGATGAACTAAATGGCATGAAAAATAGGGCCAGCGAACTCAAAATAGCTCCAATCAGAAAGAATGGTCGTCGTCTGCCCCATCGCACATGCCAAGTCCGATCACTCATGTATCCGATAATGGGTTGCACCACCAAACCTGTTAGAGGAGCAGCAATCCAAAGCCCTGGCAATTCATCCGGCGTAGCACCAAGGGTTTGAAAAATCCGTGACATATTCCCGCCTTGTAGCGCAAAACCAAACTGGATGCCGAGAAACCCAAAACTCATGTTCCAGATTTGCCAGAAAGTCATTCGTTCAGTTGTGTGATTCATCAGTGATAGGAATTTCAAACCATTCGTTATGGTCAAATCTAAACTTAAATGGTGACGCACAAAAAAGCCGCACTCATTTGAGTGCGGCTTGTTCGATCATTCTGTCTAAATCAAGGACATGGATAACTGTATGCCGCTAAAAACTCTAACAAATCAGCCGATCCAACTAGGCCATTTCCATCCGTATCAAAAGGACATTCATCTTCGCCCTCTGGCAATTCGCAAGAACCATCATCCAAAGTAGCACTTGGTGAATAATTATCCGCTTCGAGGTAAGTGCAGCCGAGCACATCATATGTGCATGAACCGTCATTCACCAGCGCCAATGCACAGAAATTATTTGCAGTGGAATCTGTGCAACCCTCGAATGAGCAACTGCCATCGTCCTCGGATGCCAGCTCGTCATAGTTTGCCGCATTCGCATAGGTGCAACCTGGAGCGATGCATGATCCATCGTCGATGTTAGCCGAAGGATCAAAATTCTCCGCTTCTGGATTGGTACAGCCAGGAAACTCACACGAACCATCATCATCGGTAGCA
>DCPZ01000099.1 GCA_002323795.1 Flavobacteriales bacterium UBA1531
ACATTGGAACAACTTCCAGAAGCCATGACCATGCCGTTTTCAATGATGATGTTCGAATTGTTGTTGTCAAACGAGCCAATTTGATCGAGATCACCGGAAAATGTAAGATTGAATATTTCTACCCCTTCACCCAAGAGAATGGACTGAACGACTTCTTGAGCAGAGAGGGATTCATCGACAATGATTTGTGCAATCGAGAGGGTTGGAAAACAAACTGCAGCGATTCCAATCCAAGCAAGGTGCATCCGTGATCTTAAATATGGCATGTGATGTTTGTATTCCTTTGGTTGTAAATTTAATCGTGGGGATTCTGCTTGGTTGGGGCAAACAATAAATTACTCAACAAGTGCAGTTGAATATCCCGCTCTACCTTCGCAAGGTGAAAACATTGATTTCCATCGAAGGGTTGCGCAAGACATATCACGTCGGATCCCAAGACGTGCATGCCTTGGATGGACTGGATTTGACCATTGATCAGAACGAATACGTCGCGCTCATGGGGCCGTCAGGCAGCGGTAAGTCAACGCTGATGAATGTGCTAGGATGCTTGGATTCCCCGACTTCAGGCACCTATCATTTGAACCAGCAGAATGTGGCTCAGCTGGCTGAAGACGCTTTGGCGGATATCCGCAATCGAGAAATCGGATTCGTGTTTCAAACGTTCAATTTGTTGCCACGTTACACCGCTTTGGAGAACGTGGCCTTGCCTCTAATCTACGCAGGATACAGCAAAGATGAGCGCCTGGAGCGGGCTGCAGAAGTGCTTCGAACGGTGGGACTTGGTGATCGTATGGAGCATCAACCCAATGAGTTGAGTGGTGGACAAAGGCAGCGCGTGGCTGTCGCTAGAGCACTTGTGAACCGGCCTTCTATCATTTTGGCTGATGAGCCAACGGGAAACTTGGATACTGCAACATCATTGGAGATTATGGCTTTGTTTGGAGAGATTCAGGCTGCGGGAAATACCGTGATTTTGGTGACACACGAGGAGGATATTGCTGCTTGTGCGCACCGCGTGATTCGCCTACGAGACGGCAAGGTCGAGTCAATAGCAGACTGATTCACCGGAGAATTGTTGATTTCTGTGAAGGGGGAGTATCCTGTTGCGCCTTCCGTGACGTTTCTTTGTAGAAGGAATAAACCCAACAGATCAGAGCAATAATGCAGCGAGAACGGATTGTAAACCTGCGCGATGAAGCGCAAATTGGAAAAACCGTGTTGGTACAGGGTTGGGTGAGAACTTTTCGCAATGACCAGTTTATTGCCCTGAATGATGGCTCATGCGTGGGGAATTTGCAGCTCGTCATCGATCGCGATGCTACTTCGGATGAGATTAAAAAGCGCTTAAATACGGGAGCCGCCATTCAGGCTGAAGGGCTGATCGAATCATCTCAAGGCGGAGGGCAGTTGACAGAACTGAAGGTCTCATCGTTGGAAGTGCTGGGCGAGGCTGATCCGGACGAATTCCCCATCCAAATGAAGCGCCATTCGTTAGAATTCTTGCGCGAAAAAGCGCACTTGCGTTTCCGAACCAGCACGTTTGGTGCGGTGTTTCGAGTGCGGCACGCGCTAAATTTCGCGGTACACCGCTTTTTCACGGAGGGCGGATTTTTCCAGATGCATACTCCGATCATCACGGGGAGCGATGCCGAAGGAGCTGGTGAGATGTTTCAAGTGACCACCTTGGACTTGAATGACATACCAAAAAACGAAGCAGGTGAAGTGAATCACGAGCAAGATTTCTTTGCCAAGCCCTCGAACCTCACAGTTAGCGGACAGTTGGAGGCCGAACTTGGTGCCATGGCCCTCGGGCAAGTCTACACGTTTGGCCCCACTTTCCGAGCTGAGAATTCAAATACATCAAGGCACCTTGCGGAGTTTTGGATGATTGAGCCGGAAGTCGCATTTGCCGACTTGAAAGACAACATGGATTTGGCAGAGGATTGCCTGAAATTCATTTTGAAGGATGTGTTAGAACGATGTGATGAAGACCTCGCTTTTTTGGAAAATCGAGAGATGCAAGCAGAGAAATCTTTGCCTCAAGACCAGCGCCATGACACGCCTTTGCGCGAAAGATTGCAGGCAGTGGTGGACGCTCCATTTCAACATGTGACATACACAGAAGCCATCGACTTATTGCAGCGGTCGAAGCCTTACAAGAAGAAGAAATTCAAATACCCTGTTGAATGGGGGGTGGATTTGCAAAGCGAGCACGAACGTTGGTTGGTGGAGAAGCACTTCAACGGTCCAGTGATCATTACGGATTACCCCGCTGGAATTAAAGCATTTTATATGCGTCAAAACGAGGATGGTAAGACCGTAGCTGCAATGGATGTGCTGGTTCCCGGCATTGGGGAACTCATAGGAGGCAGCCAGCGGGAGGAACGTTTGGATCGGCTCAAAGAGAAGTGCGCCGAATTCAATATTCCGGAGGATCATGTGTGGTGGTATCTGGATACCCGCCGTTTTGGGTCAGCCAAGCATGCAGGTTTTGGCATGGGTTTTGAAAGGTTGGTCATGTATGTAACGGGAATGACCAACATCCGTGATGTGATTCCTTTTCCGAGAACCCCCCAAAACGCAGAGTTTTAATTGAACCGAGCCATGCTCAGACAATCCCTTCAACAGAAACTGCTTCAAAAGCTCTCTCCTCAGCAGATTCAGTTGATGAAGCTGCTCCAGCTTCCGACGATGGAGTTGGAAGTGCGCATCAAAGAGGAATTGGAAGCCAATCCGGCATTGGAGGAGGGGCAGGAAAAGGATGAATGGGACGAGGAGTTGACTGAGGTGGCCGGGGAGGAGGGGAACGATGCCATGGAGGAGTTTGACTTCGACGAGTACCTCGACGACGAAACACCGGATTACCGATTGAGTGCGCAAAACTACGGAGCGGATATTGAAGATAAAACCGTTCCTTTTTCGGGAGGAGCTACCTTCTTCGAGCGATTGCGCGATCAATTGGGACTCTTGGATGTAGCACCCGAAGTGCGGGAATTGTCCGAACACATCATTGGTAATTTAGATGAAGCGGGCTACTTGCGACGTGATTTGGAAAGCATTGTAAACGACCTCGCATTTACGGAAGGCATTGAAGTCGAGCGAATTGCGCTAGAAGATGCCTTGGAGGTCATCCAACGTTTGGATCCGGCGGGTATAGGAGCCCGGGATTTAAATGAATGCCTGTTGCTACAATTGAGGCGAAAGTTTGACAATGATGCAGGTTCGAAGCTTGCACGCCGGATTTCCCAGCGACTCGGGATTGAAATTTTGGAGCATCATTTCGAGTCCTTCTCCAAAAAGCATTTCGAGCGCATTCAGAAAAAATTAGACATCGATGAAGAAGCCTTGCGCGATGCTTTGGCTGAGATCACACAATTGAATCCAAAACCCGCAAATTCGGGTTCTGAATCGAGCCGTGGTTCAGCCGTGCAAATTGTTCCAGATTTCTTATTGTCGATTGAAGACAACGAATTGCGGCTTCAACTCAATCAGCGCAATGCTCCAGAACTGCGGATTTCTCCCATGTACAAAGAGATGATGGAGACGTATGCGAGTGGAGCCAAATCCAATGCACAGCAGAAAGATGCCTTGGCGTTTGTAAAACAGAAGGTAGACTCTGCGAAATGGTTTGTGGATGCGGTTGTGCAGCGGCAAAGAACATTGACAATAACCATGCAAGCGATTGTGGACCGGCAACATGCTTATTTCATGTCTGGGGATGAAACTGATCTCCGTCCAATGATCTTGAAAGACATCGCCGATGAGGTGAAAATGGACATCAGCACGGTCTCTCGTGTGGCAAATAGCAAGTATGTGCAGACGCCGTATGGCACATTCTTATTGAAGTCATTTTTCAGTGAAAGTTTGACCACTGAGACAGGAGAGGAGGTCAGTTCCCGTGAAGTCAAAAAAATCCTCGAAGAAGCAATTGACGCCGAAGACAAGCGCACGCCTCTTTCGGATGAAAAGCTAAGTAAGTTGCTCAATGACAAAGGTTATAACATTGCGCGGCGCACCGTAGCGAAGTACAGAGAGCAGTTGGGCATTTCTGTTGCACGACTTCGAAAAGAATTGGGATGAGTGCCATAAAAGTCGAATCCTTGCCGCTTTGGGCTCGCGTCGTTTCCACTGTGTTTCACCCCTTTGTCATGCCGACGGTCACACTCGTTTTGTTGTTTTTCTCAGATGGTTATTTACATTCTATGCCGCATGTTTTTGTTTACATGCTGGTGGTTGTTTTGGTCAATACGTTGGCTCCTGCCTTATCTCTTTATTTGTTGTATCGTCGTGGCTATTTAAGTGACCTGGAGATTAGATCGCGAGGTGAGCGCACACTGCCGTTCGTCATCGTTCTCGCTTATTTTACCCTCACATATGTTTTGTTGATTACGAGTCCGGCCTTGTATGTGCCCTTTGTCTACTTGGATATGTGGATTGGTCTGACGGTTTCATTGGCCATTGCTTTGGTCATTACGCGTTGGTTTAAAATCAGCATGCACATGCTTGGACAAGGAGGTGCATTGGGCAGTATAATGGGGATTCAGGCACTACAATTGTCCCCAAATTGGGAGCTCAATGCGCTACTATTGCTCGTTGCAGGATGTGTTGGGTTTGCGCGCATTGAATTGGCCGTGCATCGCCACATTGAAGTTTACTGCGGCTACCTCCTCGGATTTCTGGTGTGCTACCTGTCAGTAGTTCTCGGTCTCGGGACCTGAGTGATTCGGGAGGTTAAGCTTGGGCAAGTTGCAGCTGCCATTTCCAAGCATCTCGCAAGGCCTCCTCCAAGTTGAACTCGCAGTTCCATCCCAACTCGCGATGCGCTTTCTCAGCATTTGCAAAAATTGCGACAACATCTCCAGACCGCCTCGGTCCGAATGCATAGGGGACTTCGATGCCATTGGTTTTTTCAAATGCTGCAATCACTTCGCTGACGCTTTTACCCGTTCCCGTTCCAAGATTAAACGCTTCACATGAAGGACTGTTTGATTCTAACCACGCAATAGACGCAACATGCGCCCGTGCCAGATCCATCACGTGTATGTAGTCGCGGATGCAGGTGCCATCCTCAGTAGGATAATCGTTCCCGAATACGGTAAGCGGATTGCGAAGGCCTGCGACTGCTTGGGTGAGGTAAGGAATTAGGTTGTTTGGATGTCCAATGGGCAATTCGCCGATGTTGGCTGATTGATGAGCCCCAATGGGATTGAAGTAGCGCAGTAAGCACGCGGAAAGGGGCATGGAGCTCTTGAACGCATCCATGATTAGACGTTCACAAGCTTGCTTGGTATAGCCATAGGGGGATTCTGCTGGAAGGATTGGAGCGGACTCATCAACTGGAATTTGATCCGGTTGACCGTAGACGGTGCAGCTGCTTGAGAATACAAGATTTGATACGCCGGACTCTGACATCGCAGCCAGGAGAGAAACGGTGGATCCAATGTTGTTTTCAAAGTAATCAAGTGGCTTTTCCGTGCTTTCACCCACAGCTTTGTAGGCTGCAAAGTGGATGACACCAGCAACTTCGCCATCAGCTGTGCAGCTTTGAAGTGCCTCCAATAGATCATTTTTTGATCGGCAGTCCAAAGAAAAGAGTTGAGGTTTGACACCTGTGATTTTAGCTATACCATCGAGGACTTCGGGTTTTGAGTTCGAAAAATCATCGATGATGACAGGTCTGTAGCCCGACTCATGTAAGGCCACAACGGTGTGTGATCCAATGTATCCCGCTCCTCCGGTAACGATGACAATCCGCTTTTCCATGTTCAAATTTAATATAGGAATGAGAACCATTCGAAGCGCAACCTTGTGTTCGGTTTTTGCGTAAATAAGAACATGGTAAATGCCCTTACAAACGCTCATTTGATGTCGATGATGCAAGGAAATACATCCTTGGTAGATGACCTTGTGGTTCATTTCGTAAACCACACGCCGCAGCTTATTGATCGATTTGAAGTGTCACTAAATGCAGGTGACTGGAATGCGTTGTTCGGAGCAACGCAGCGACTGATGTCGAGTTTTAGGCTCTTGCAACAGACCGAAGCCATTGATTTACTGAATGCGCTCAATGAGCAACAAGTTCAGATCATGACTGTGACGGAGCGAAGTCAGTTGTGCCAGCAATTGCGGGTTGCGGTCGAGGAATTTGCTTAAAATCTCCTTCAGAATGTAAAACACTCCTTGGGGCGTATTTTTGCCCCATGAATTACGGTGCATATGAAAATGATACTGATGCGTTAAAGGCGCGTGGATGGACTTATGATTCTATCCGCGAGCAAGAAGCCCAACTGCGTTCAGGATGTCAGCCTGTTGCAGCCATTGCTGCATGTAAAACGGATCATGGAATTTTCGTTTTGGATTCAGAAGCACGGTCTTTGGCGCAGGAGGCGCATAGGCAATCTCTGGATCGAGGCGCTCGCTGGGTTCGCTTCGTCCCTGGCTCCGGTGCGGCGTCTCGAATGTTTGCTGGAATGCGTGAGCCAAGAGATTCAGACGTTGATTCGGCTCTGCAGAAGAGCGCGCAGGATTTCCCTTTTTGGTCGCAGGAACAAAAACGACAATTGGCATCGTTGCCCGCATCTCAACGTCCGACTCAAGCGGCGCATTGGATGTTGGACGCCCGTGTAGGTTGGAGTCGGCTTCCCAAAGGGTTGATCCCTTTCCATCAACAATCGGATGGAGTTTCGTTCAATTCTTTCCAAGAACATGCCAAAGAGTGGTCCTCGTTGATGGGAGATTCAGCCATGCACTTTACAGTACCTGGAGATTTTCAGGAAGCAATTGCAGCCGTATTGGCAGCTACAGGCCATCCAAATGTGGAAACTTCTATTCAACATCAAGCGACTGATACTGTCGCACTGAGTTTGGATACCAACGAGCTAGTGCGCCATGCATCGGGTGGACTTTTGTTTCGTCCCGGAGGTCATGGGGCCTTGTTGCAAAATCTTGATGCCGTGCAAGGCGATTTTGTTTGCATTCGAAACATCGATAATGTCGTCCAAGACTCACGCATGGCGAACCGAAACGCAGAGCAGGAGATCTTGATGGGTGAATGCGTAAGACTCACTGAAGAAAGGAATCGATTGATATTCGCTCTGCAAACCAATGGCGCTGATGCCTTGGAGGAAGTGGTCCAGTGGTTGATCAACTTTGATGAAAAAGCGCATGATCATGCGACGGATGTCAATTCTTGCTTGCATGCACTGGATCGACCTATTCGGGTTGCAGGCATGGTTAAGAATACAGGTGAGCCTGGTGGTGGTCCTTTCTGGGTCAAGCAATCAAACGGATGGATTTCTCCTGGAATTGTAGAATCTTCAGAGTTGCCAGAGGACATGAAAGGAAAAGGAACGCATTTCAATCCGGTTGATATCATCTGTAGCGTCAAACGAGCGGATGGCGAAGGAGCTTATGCATTGAACGATTTTGCGGATCGGGACATGTTTTTTACGGCACGGAAAATGTGGCAAGGTAAATCCATTCGAATCCTTGAACGTCCTGGATTGTGGAATGGAGCTATGGCTCATTGGTTGACCCGATTTGTTGAAGTTCCCAATTCTACGTTTGCTCCTGTAAAAACGGTCTTGGATTTATTGAAGCCGGAGCGCCAAGCATGATCGATTAACAGGTTTCGAAAAAAAAGGCCACCCAAGTGGGCGGCCTTTTCTTATGAATATTTTGAGCGCAATCAGTGCTTCATAATGGTCTGATTGTAAACGCGGTTGTCATTCAAGATGCGCAAAGCGTATGCGCCAGGATTTAGGCTATACATAGGGCTGATGCTAACTTTTTGTCCTACCACAGGGTTCAATCGTACTTCTCGGTGCAACATGTTTCCAGCGAGGTCCATCAAGATGAGTTGTGTTTCACCTTTCAAATCTTTCTTAAACGTTACAGAAAGCTGGTCCACGAAAGGATTTGGATATACAGAGAATGTGGCGCCAAATTCAGTAGCACGTGCGTCAATTACATCATTGTTGTAAGGATTGCGTGCGGACTGGATCGCTTCAGAATTGTTGTCTGCTTCTACCATACCAACAGCTGTTGAAATGTTTCCATCCAATTTCCATCCGTTCAGGTAGAGATCTGTTTTTTCGTTGGTGTTGTAACGCCCTTCAATCACGATATCCGTTGAGACAGCGCGGATTTTGAGGTTATAACGCTCGCCTTTATTCACTTCTGCTTGAAGCTTTGCGACCACAAGACCATTGTAGCCTTCACGCACGGTTACTTTTTTTCGGGCCAAAACATCTCCACGAAGATCTTCTATCAAAATTTCGATCTTTCCAAAGTTGCTTGATTGCTTGATGATGACATAAGCTTTGTTAGCTACTCCTGCCGCACAGGCATCAAAGGATTGAACGACAACGTCACCTTGGTTTAGCAATAACACTTCGGAACCGGTCTCAGCCTTGGCGACACAATCGTGTGAAAGGTTGTCAAATGGACCAGCTGTTGCATTTAAAGCGGCGGTCTGGGCTTGTGCAGTTACCGCTCCGATCAAAAGAGCTGCTGCTGCTAGAATGTAAAACTTTTGAAGTTTCATGGTATATAGATTTAAAATTATTCGAATTGAAGTAGTTCGAATTCTATTACGTCATGAAGTCAGATAAGGTTACGTTCCCGGTATTTAATGCAGCATAAAAGCCTGATAATCAATATTTTAAATCTTTATTTATTTGAGTTCAAGCCTCTTGTCAACCTTGATGAAATCCTCGGATCTGTCATTGGTGCAGATGATGAGGGTTGTATTCGTTGGGAAGTTGGTCAACTGTTTTTGGTACCAGTCGATTCCGCTTCGATCTAAATTAGCACAGGGTTCATCTAGAACGACTAAACTGGATTGAGTGCAAAGACTCACGGTCAAAAAAACACGTTGTTTCATTCCTGAGCTTAATTCTGAGAAAAGCACATTCATATGCTTGCCAAGCCCAGCCTCTATTATCCATTTGTCAGGATTCACCTCGTCACGCCATGATCTAAACTTGCTGTGAAAATAGAATATCTCACGGATACTCATGTAAGGATGCAGGGTGGCAGATGGACCCACATAGGAGGATTGTGGCAACAGCATTTCTGGCTCAAGCGTCTGTCCATTTTGTTTCCAAATGACACTTCCTTTCGCTGCAGTTAGCTGTCCTGCGAGAATCTTTCCGAGCGTGCTCTTTCCGCTTCCGTTCTGGCCATTGATGACCACATGGCTTCCCGCTTTAATTTCTGTGCTTATTCCATCAAACACGGTTTTGCCTTCGATGAACTCATGCCCTAATTGACGCAGTTCAAGTGCAACGGGAAGGGGCTTTCGATTGGCCATAATGCCTTAGAATGGCCCCCGGATGATTCCTTTGTCCGAGGCACTGATGAATTCGAGAATTACTGATTTTTCGGCACTTTGCGGGAGCTCCGTTTCTGCAACGCGTAATGCTTGTGAGATGTTGCCGTTCTGGATGTAGAGCGTTCTGTAAATGTCTTCGATATTCACAACTTGTTCATTCGCAAAGCCTCTGCGCCGCAGTCCAATGCTATTCACACCGATGAACGATAGCGGCTCACGAGCCGCCTTTACGAAGGGAGGTACATTTTTTCGAACCATGGATCCACCTGCCACGAATGCGTGTTGCCCGATGGTGACAAATTGCTGAATCCCAACCATCCCCTCGAGTATGGCCCAATCTTCAATGGTAACGTGTCCTGCTATGTTGCCTGAATTTGCGATGATGACATGATCACCCACAAATACGTCATGTGCCAGGTGACAATAGGCCATGATCAAGCAGTCAGATCCAACTTTCGTGACCATGCGATCTGCAGTGCCTCTGTTGATCGTAACGCATTCTCGAATGATGCTACGGTCGCCTATGAGCACTTTGGAGTCTTCTCCCGAGAACTTGAGGTCTTGCGGAATAGCACCAATTACAGCTCCGGAAAACACCTTGCAGTCTTTGCCGATGGTCGTGCCTGAATGAATAACGGCATGCGGGCCGATCCAAGTTCCAGCACCAATGGTTACATCGGCTTCAATGAATGCAAAGGGTTCGACAATTGCACTTTCCTCAATGGAAGCGTCAGGTGAAACGTGGGCTTGAGGGGAAATCATAAGTTCAGCGCTCTTTGACAATTTGGGCCAACATCTCGGCTTCAGAGACGAGACTTCCTTTGACATAGCCACGTCCTTTCATGTTCACCAGTCCGCGTCGTATCGGCGACATCAATTCCAAATGAAAAACAATGGTGTCTCCGGGGAGCACCTTCTGTTTGAATTTGACATTGTCAATCTTCATGAAGTATGTGGTGTAATTTTCGGGATCCGGTACTGTCTGCAGGGCAAATATACCACCAACTTGAGCCATGGATTCTACCTGTAAAACACCGGGCATCACTGGATTTCCGGGAAAGTGACCTTGAAAAAAAGGTTCGTTGATTGTGACATTCTTGCAGCCAACAATGGAGTCTTCATTCAACTCCAAAATTTTGTCGACAAGTAAGAAAGGATAGCGATGCGGGAGCATGCTGCTGATTTGGTTGATGTCAAAAACCGAAGGCCGATTGACATCGAGATTAGGTTTACCCATGTCTTCTTTGATTTTCTTTTTCAGGATTCGCGCGAATGCAATATTGCCTGTATGTCCTGGGCGAGCCGCAAGAATATGAGCTTGAATGAAGTGCCCTGTAAGAGCGAGATCCCCTGCGATGTCCAAGAGCTTATGGCGGGCGGGCTCATTTTGGTAGCGCAATGGGGACGTGTTCAGCACACCAGGCACATCGGCGCGGGCTTCCAAGGCTTTCTTGCCCAAGAGTGTCGCGATATCATTCAATTCCTTTTCTTTATAAGGTCGCTCAAATAGGACGACTGCATTGTTTAAGTCGCCACCCTTGATGAGGCCTGCTGCTGCCAGTTTTTTCACTTCTTTAAGGAAAACGAATGTTCGGCATTTTGCAATTTGATCCTTGAATTCATGCAGATGATTCATGGAAGCATGTTGCGTTCCGAGAACAGGACTGCGGTAATCAACCATCACTGTGACTCGAAAGTCGTCATCAGGATTGGGGACCGCCAACATTTCAACATCGATTTCGGAATCTTCAAAAGCTACATTGCTGCGAAGCTTAAACGTTTTTCGTTTCGCCTCTTGCTCTTCGAAACCAGCGGCTTCGATGGCTTCAACAAATTCAAGAGCGCTCCCATCCATGATGGGTATTTCAGGGCCGCTCAGTTCAATGAGTGCATTGTCCACCTCACTTCCGTAGAGTGCTGCCAAGATGTGCTCTGTGGTGTTTACCTGGACTCCGCCTTTCTCTAGGGTTGTCCCTCGACGTGTAGAACTCACAAAGTCAACGTCTGCTTCGATGATTGGCTTACCATCGACATCAACTCGTTGAAATTTATATCCGTGGTTGGCTGGGGCCGGATGAACCACCATCCGGTTGTATTGGCCCGTATGAAGTCCGATGCCTTCAAAAGTGATGGCTTCTTTCAGCGTGCGCTGCTTTCCTCTAATGCTCATCCGTTCAATTGCTTTTCCATATGATCGATGCGTTCCAAGGCTTTATTTCGAACCAGTTTGCGCAGTTCAATTTGTTGTCGTTGGTGATCCCTGATTGGGCTAGCGGGAGTCCCTTGCCAGGTGCTGTGAGGTTCCTTTATGCTCTTGGTTATTCCGGATTGGGCGGCGACTTTTACGCCTTCGGCAACAGAAATGTGACCAGCGAATCCAACTTGCCCCCCAATCATGCAATTCGCACCAATGGACGTTGAACCTGCGATTCCCGTTTGTGCTGCTATAACAGTGTTTTCACCGATGCTCACGTTGTGCGCCACTTGGATTTGATTGTCCAGTTTGACTCCCTTTTCAATGCGCGTCGAGCCTAATGTGGCTCGATCGATGGTCGTAGCTGCGCCAATTTCACAGTCATCTTCAATGACGACGTTGCCCATTTGTGGTATTTTTTCAAAGCTCGAATTTGATTGAGGGGCAAAGCCAAAACCGTCCGCGCCAATGATGGCTCCGGCTTGAATGATGCACCTGCTTCCAATTTCTGTTTCTTTTCCAATGAAGACTCCACCGTATATGATGGAGGATTCGCCAAGCTTGCAGTTAGCACTCAAGATGACATTGCTGTGAATCTCACAATTGTCTCCAACCGATGCTCCCGCGTCGATGGTTACCAAAGGACCGATGTAGCATCGATCACTCACTCGGGCTTCGGAACTGATCACTGCAGTCGGGTGAATGCCATGTTCGAGTGGTGTTTTTTTGGCTGCCCATTGCATTAAATCTGTAAATGCGGCGTACGGATTTTCAACCCGCAACAGAGTGAGTTGCTCGGGCAGCACATCAATCGCGTTAAAGTCTCTTGCAACAATAGCAGCAGAGGCGCGGGTTTTATACAGATGTGATTCGTAGGCAGGATTCGCAAGGAACGTCAAGTCTCCTGGACCCGCTTCTTCGATTTTGGCTAAGCCTTTCAGCACAACAGTTTCGTCGCCCTCTATTCGTCCATGCAGGATTTCAGCAATTTCTCCAGCTGTTTTTTGCATGTTCCAAAATTAGGTCGTTCGAATCAATTGAGAACAAATTGAATCAAAAAGCTCTGTTCCAAATGTTTTCAAAATCAATCTGGGTCAGTGGACAGTCCCATTCGGCCGATCCAATTTCAAGAAGTCGGATGTCGAGAACGGTGCTCGCCTGATTCTTTTTGTCTTTCAACATGAAGTGCCACAACTGTTGCGGGCGTCCCTGAATGCACCAATTCCAGGTGTCGCAGTTCTCATTCGTTTTGAGCAGGCTCTTCAGCGTTACCGCCGCTTCGAGTATGGAATTTTGTTTCGAGATTTCATCGACGCTTTGAGCACTCCAGTAAAGAGATGCAATCATGCCGATTCCAACGGCAAACCCGTGGTCCAATGCCTGGCCTTCTCGAGCCGCTAAAGATTCGAGTGCGTGACCAACGGTGTGGCCAAAATTGAGCAGTTTGCGTTCTCCTTGTTCATGAAAATCGGAATCAACAATATGTTGCTTGATCTCCGTGCCACGTTCGACGATACGATTCCAATCAATGCTTTCGTCGTAAGGACTTTTGTTTTGAAGATCATCCCAGAGCACTGCATTTGAAATGAGCGCGTGCTTTGTAAGTTCCATCCATCCATTGAGGAGCTCTTTAGGAGGCAATGTTTTCAGCCATTCCACGTCAACTGCTACATCCGTTGGTTTGTTGAAACTTCCGATTGAGTTTTTCACACCGTTGAAATTGATGCCATTTTTCCCTCCTATGGACGCATCAACCATTCCCAATAGAGTTGTAGGAATTAAGATGAATTTCACACCTCTTTTGTAGGTCGATGCGACAAAGGCTCCAAGGTCCATAACCGTGCCTCCCCCAATGATGATGATGGTGTCGAATCGATCTGCCCTTGAAGCTTCGAGCCAGCGCCAAACTTCTTGAGCTTTTTCGATGGATTTACAATGCTCTCCCGCACGAATCCAGTGAACGGGAAGTTTCAGCAGCAGCTCCTTGTAATTGTGAGCAGGCAACAAGGTCTGAAAAGCCTCATCGCAGAGCACGAATCCTCTCGACTTAGAGACTTCTCCAGACTGCGTTGAATTTGGAAGGAAGTTTGCGAGCGATACCGAGGGAAGATTTTGTTTGTTTTGATTTTGTGTCATACTCTGCTTTAGTACCGTTGCAAACCTACTCAATCTTGGCGGACGAAGTGCCCAAGTTGTTGCTTGATGCAGGGGCATAAAAAAAGACCACTCATGAAGTGGTCTTCTTGTGGTACTACCGGGATTCGAACCTGGGACACACGGATTTTCAGTCCGTTGCTCTACCAACTGAGCTATAGTACCGGGGGGGCAAAGATACATTAAACTTTATTTCGTTCTGATCTTTTTTGCGCGGGCTTTTGAAATTTCTTTGCGCTGCGCCTGCTTTCGGTTAAACGCTAAAGTTAAGCGATTAAGGTTTATTAAATTTAGATGAAAAAAGGCCTGAGACTTGCAAAAAGACGTAGTTCCCGTTACATTCGCCATGACTCTTTTAAGGTCGCAATTTGCGATGTTGGAGGATTCTTGTTTTGATCTCACCAAATTGTTGTCTCATGCGAAAGCTATTAAGCCTGTTTTTGTGCTGCTTTATTTTGAACGCAGTAAACGCCCAAACCCCAGTTGAAACCCCATCTCCGGGAGTGCCAGAAGGGTACGCACT
This sequence comes from Flavobacteriales bacterium UBA1531, assembly GCA_002323795.1. Classification (GTDB taxonomy): domain Bacteria; phylum Bacteroidota; class Bacteroidia; order Flavobacteriales_D; family Sanyastnellaceae; genus UA16. Next base: position 14,206 of record DCPZ01000099.1, read on the forward strand.
TGCAGTTGAAAGTTATGTTGAGCACGACGGAGCAGTTGGATCTGTGGATTTGACGGGCTACACCACGTACAGGGTTTACCTGGAAATGGAAAACGAGACGGATTTTTTGAGTTGCATCTCGGGTGAAGCAGATAACCCAATGATCCTGAACAGCACGTCGTCACCAGCTTGGTACAATGACGATGCGTTTGGTGCAGAAGTTGGTGCTTGGATTAATTCAGACGTTTTGTCTTTTTTCCCAGAACTTGCTTTCGACAGCTGGCTGACCATTGGGTCGTCTCAATCGTCTGAAGGTGTCGAAGTGAATGTTGCGATCGGTGAGATCGATTTGCTCCAAGAATTCGGGTCTGGCGAAAATGTATTCATCAATGACGCAACGGGCACTGCAGTTTACACGCTCTTCCCGTGTGAGTCGAATGATTTGGAGTCTTGCAACTTTGCGCACGGTGCATTCGCCGGTGATGACCTTCGGGTGCTTGTCGGACAGTTCACGACACAAGGCGAGATTTCGGGACAAATGCAGGTGCAAGTTTTTGTGGAGGGCGAATCCGCTCAAGAGTTTAGAGGTGTAATTCCCTTTACTCCTTATGCTCCTGAGCTCTTGATTCCGGGTTGCGTTGACGAAGCGGCTTGCAATTACTCTGAAGAAGCGACAGAAGACGATGGCAGTTGCGATTACTGCAGTTGTGCTTCGGATGGTGCCGATTATTCTATGACCGTAGAGGTTTATGCAGAAGGATTGGTGACGGGAATGACAACCTATCGATTCTACCAGAACATGGCCAACGATGATGATTTTTTGAGTTCCATCTACGGCAATGAGGATGCACCTTGGAGCTTAAATGTGTCCTCGAGTTTCTACAATAGCTCTTTTGGTGGTACAACTGCAGCAGCGATTAATCCGCTTTTATTGGATTTCTTCCCAGATCTCGGAGCGGATAGCTGGGTGACCATTGGAATTGAATCGCAGCCGACCGGAGCTGAAGCAGACATTAGCGTCGTAGAAAGTGAGAATCAGCCATGGATATCAGCGTTTGCTGCCGGATCAGCAATTGATGGTCAAAGCATTGCCATGAATGATGCGACTGGTGGAGCCTGGTATGTTTTAAACGGAAGCCCGAACGGGTTGCCAGACGAAAGTGGTCGTGTCTTGTTGATGCAGGTGACCACAGATGGTGAGCTGTCGGGAACGATTAACACACAAATCTTTGCGAATGGTGTCGGGTCGTCTTCCATTTACAGCACATACGAATTCGATGGTATTGGAGAATTTAGCAGTGAAGGTCTGGCATGCGGGTGCACTGACGAAACAGCATCGAATTACGAGGCTTCTGCGGAGTATGATGACGGTAGTTGTGAGTATGCAGTGGCAGGCTGCATTGATGACGCAGCATGTAATTACAGTGCTGACGCAACAGACGACGACGGTTCTTGTACTTATGCTGATGCGGGCTACGACT
>DCPZ01000045.1 GCA_002323795.1 Flavobacteriales bacterium UBA1531
CCAAGATGATCTTCATCACCTAAGATATCCGAAAGGACCACATATTTTCCAGAATCCTTGTCTGTGATGAGGCCCATCGCAATTCCTGAAACAGGAGCTTTGATTGGAATTCCACCGTCCATCAATGCCAGTGTTCCAGCGCAAACAGTTGCCATGGAGGATGAACCATTGGACTCCAAAATCTCACTCACCAACCGAATGGTATATGGACATTGGTCCACAGGAGGCAATATTGGCTTCAACGCTCTTAGAGCCAGATTACCGTGACCAACTTCTCGTCGGCTTGTGCCTCGCAATGGTCGCTCCTCACCGGTAGAAAATGGTGGGAAATTGTAGTGAAGCAAGAATTTTTCTGTCTTGCGAAGCAAAGCTCCGTCGATGAGCTGTTCATCAAGTTTTGTACCCAGCGTGAGAGTCGTCAAAGATTGCGTCTCACCGCGGGTGAATATTGAACTCCCATGGGTACCCGGGAGATAATCTACTTCGGTCCAAATCGGTCGGATATCCGTTGGCTTACGTCCGTCTAAACGAGTGTTCTCATTGAGCAAAAGGTCGCGGATGGCTTTTTTCTGAGCCGCACCGATGTACTGGCGTAACATGAAAGCCTTTTCATTGCGTTCCTCATCTGAGAGTGTCGCCATGAAAGATTCTTTGATGGAGTTGAAAGATGCCTTACGCTCTTCCTTTGTCTTGCCTTCTTGAGCTGCCTTGTAAAAAGTGTCCGTCAATGCCGCATTGACTCGGTCCTTTAAATCCTCATCATGGTTTTCATGCGAATATTCTCGCTGAACACCATAGTGACCTGTGCTCTTGGATAATGCAATTTGCGCTTCACATTGAGCTTGAATCGCCTTGTGCGCGGCTTCAATAGCATCAACCATCTCATCCTCACTCACCTCTGACATTTCACCCTCAACCATGACAATGCTGTCCATGCTTCCAGCAACCATCATATCCATGTCTGCACTTTCCAATTCAGTGCGATGCGGATTGATCACAAAATCGCCGTCAATTCGAGCTACACGAACCTCTGAGATTGGTCCGTCAAAGGGAATGTCACTTACCGCTAAGCAAGCTGAAGCAGCTAATCCAGCCAAGCTATCTGGCAAAACTTCTGCATCCGCTGACATCAATTGAATCATGACTTGCGTACCCGCATGATAGTCTGACGGAAATGTTGGTCGCAAAGCGCGATCAACTAGTCGCATGACGAGTACCTCTGTGTCTGAAGGGCGCGCTTCACGTTTGAAAAACCCCCCTGGAAATCGTCCTGCCGCGGCATACTTTTCACGGTAATCTACCGTCAATGGTAAAAAGTCCATGTCATCTCGCACATCGTGTGCAGAAACTGCTGTAGCCAGCAACATTGTATCGCCGCATCTTACGACGACCGAACCGTGCGCTTGCTTCGCAAGCTTGCCGGTTTCTAGTGTGATCTCGCGCCCGTTGCCGAGATCAATGGTTTGGTTGTGTACCGTATAATTCATCTTTCTATATATGCATCTTCTACCTTTTTGCCCCATTGGGCAAAGGCTTTAAAAAAAAAGAAAAAGGCAATGGTCCTTTACCAATTGCCTCTTTCGTTTTCGAATTTCAATAATTAGCGGCGCAAACCGAGTTTGGCTACGATTTCGCGGTATCGAGCAATGTCCTTTGCGAAAAGGTAATCCAGCAACTTTCGTCGCTTACCAACCAGCTTAATCAAAGCTCGTTGCGTGTGAAAGTCTTTTCTGTTCTTCTTCAGGTGCTCTGTCAAGTGAGCTATTCTATATGAGAACATTGCAATCTGTGCTTCAGAGTTGCCCGTGTCTTTGTCATTTGCGCCGTGCGCTTCAAAGAACTCTTTCTTTTTGTCTGCGTCTAAATAGTACATGTCGAAATCATTTAGATGTTCGTGATGTGAATAATTGCGCAAAGATAGGCCTTCTAATTTTGGTTAACAATGCAAAGCGTCGTTTTAATCTCCGCCGCGGTTAAACGAAAAATTCAAGCGTTAAGACCGAGCAATCTCAGGTGCATCATACATCGCTTTAAGACTGAATGCTATTTTATCCTTCAAGTTCTTACGCTCAACGATTGCATCCAAAAAACCATGTTCAAGCAAAAACTCTGATCGCTGGAAGCCTTCTGGCAAATCCTTTCCAATCGTCTCCTTAACTACCCTGGGGCCCGCGAAACCGATGAGCGCATTCGGCTCAGCAATATTGAGATCGCCGAGCATCGCGAATGACGCAGTAACTCCACCTGTTGTTGGGTCAGTGAGTACAGAGATGTAGGGCAGTCCAGCTTTGGCCAACAATGATAATTTCGCACTCGTCTTGGCCATTTGCATCAAACTCAATCCCGCCTCCATCATGCGTGCCCCTCCTGATTTACTGATACAAATGAAGGGACATCCCTTTTTCAATGCCAAGTCAATGCCACGTGCAATCTTTTCACCGACGACACTTCCCATTGAACCACCGATAAATTGAAAGTCCATGCAACTGATGACAACGGGGACTCCTCCCAAATCTCCAGCGGCCGTTCGAAGGGCATCTGTCAAGCCCGTCTTCTTCTTCGCTATTTCGAGGCGATTGGCATACGTTTTCGTATCACTGAATTTTAACGGATCCTCACTCTCAATTTTCGGCGCTATTTCGCGGTATTTACCGTCATCGAACAAAAGGGCAAAGTAATTTTCACTTCCAATGCGATCATGATGCCCGCAATAATTACATACATGTAATCTATCCGAATGCTGCTGAGAGGTCACAACCGTCTTGCAATTGGGACATTGGTGCCATGCACCTTCCGGAATCTCCTTCTTCTCCGTGCTCTTGGTTGTGATGCCGTCTTGTATTCGCTTAAACCAACCCATGTCGTATCAAATTTCTCGGCTAAGTTAAAGCAATCCTGAAACTGACATTCAAAAAGGATAGCCAATCCCTAAATGCAATGCTCCTTTTGGATTGCCGCTTGAAATCCACCGATCCTCCAAAGATTCTGATGGGTCATATACCCGCAACGCGCCATCCAATCGGAAAATGAAAAAATCGAAATCGAGTCGCATTCCAAGCCCAGCTCCCCACGCCACTGATGTCAAATCGAAGGTGAGTCCCTCGCTCGAATCATTCAAAGAAGCGCTTCTCAGCCAGACGTTACCGAGGTCGGAGAAAATCGCCATTTCCAGAACAGCGTTCAAAGATTTTCGGCCTTCCAAACTCAACTCACCTTGAAAATCTCCAAGACCAGCTATAAAACCGCTATTGAAATCATCCGGATCAGCAAATCCCGGCCCTACATCTCGTGCACTCCAACCTCTTAAGCCATTTGCCCCGCCGGCAAAGAAGGCTCTGTCAAAAGGAATGCCCTCGAAATTATCCCCGTTTATTGACCAACCACCCCGCACCCTTCCGTGCCATGACAAACCGGAGTACTGGTGCCTTGCCCACTCCCACACGCAATCAGCTTCTGTCCTGAAGTAATGAGCAAATGGAATATTGCCCAACAACAGTTGATCTGAATCATTCATTCTCCAATTCTGGCTCCGACCAAAGAAATATAATCCCCAACCTGTCCATTCAGCTTGCAACCGAAATGTGCCTTCGAGACGGTTTCTCAGTGTCCAGTTGGTTCGCCAATCCAAACGAGACAGAACAGATGCATAATCTTGGAATCTCGCCGTCAAAAATGGATTCGACTGCTCGTCCAGCCATTGCTCAAAGCCCGCATCACTTTCAACCTTTAGACGCCTGAATTCGAGTAAATCCATGCGAATTTCACTGCCACGAATTGGATTTTCCACAAAATGAAACCCCCATTTGAAGATCAGCGAATTCTGAGCATATTCCGGGCGATTTTCACGTGCCCAACTGAAGGCAAAATCAGATCGCGCCCGGTTGGAAGGGCGAAGTTTTGTTAGCGAAATCGGTGGAATTCCGAGGGTTGAGTAATGAGCCTCAACAGACCAAGTTGCACTGTTTGGAATCAAATAATTACTTGAATAACTAAACGGTCGAGTGGAAGTCAGCCCACCCGACACATGAAGGTCCCATTCGTCTCCACGTCGGGAAGCGATTCTATCCATCAATGACCAACTTAAGATGGGTCCATATCGGGCATCTGTACGTGTCATGTCCAGTGCCGTTGTCATTCCAAACCGTTTGGCTGGATGAATAAGTACATTAACATCGTAGACCAATTGATCGTTCTTTACACCGCTAAACGAACCCGGAACATCCACGCGCGAAACACCTGGCAATTCTGTGAGCCTCCTTTGAGTCTCCTTCAAAACACGCTCATTGTAGCGCATGTCCGGCTCGATCGCCAAGAGAAATTCAATCACTTCAGTCCGCAGCGAATCGTGATTCCCTTCCCCATCCATGGACCAAGAGATGTTTCCAAACCGAGCCTGTTGATGCAGCCGCGGTGTATCTTCATCCGTCCACCCTTCAGGAGCCAATTGAATCAGGAGGTGCACCTTTGGCCCCTCTTTCTCCCTCACTGTGTCTGCTAGAAAATTGATATGCGATGCTTGAATGGAAGCAAATCCTTTGTTCCTGAATGCTAATGCTAAATCGTTCCGTGCGCTCTCCAAGGTCTGAACAGCGAATGGTTGACCTTGTCCCATCCGCTCCGCAATTTCTGGCATCGATTCACTCAAACTTAGCCCGTTTTCTGCCCAATCAACGCTCGCAATTGTCCAAAGCTGACCCGGATCTATGTTGTAATTGATTTCAACTGTTCGATGCCTTAGCGTGTCCAATGAGGCGTGACATTTTGCATTGAGGTAACCCATTTGCTTGCAGATGGATTGAATATTGAGCGCGGTGCGAGCGACCAGATATTCATCCAAAATCGCAGGCGATTCTCCCACTTTCTCCGAGAGCCACCAACGGATACCTCCGTTTGGCTTACCGGCATCAACTCTAGCTTGTACCGAATGCTCGAGGGCCTCCGTCCTGACGATTTGGTGCAAGCGCATCGGCACACGAATTCCGATAAACTTAGAATTGGAAGCGATGCGCATGCCAGAGTCAAATGCAGATTCGTCAATCACTTTCTTTTGCGAATGTGACCAGATGAATTCTTGATTGGCAATGAATATTGCTTGTTCATCCATTCTTCTCAGCGGCGAACAACCCGAGCCGAAAAACAGGCCAACAGCAATGAGATATGCATACCTTCGCCCCAAGCATTCACAGCACATGACCCGCGAAGAAATTCTCCAAATCAAATCCCTTAGCAAGCGAAGCGAGCGCAAGAAGCGCGGGCTATTCATTGTGGAAGGGATGAAAAACATTTTGGAGTTGGCTTCTAGTCCAATTGAATTGGAGCGAATTTACTATACACAGGGCATGGACGAGCACATCCCAGAACAACTTATACCAAGCAGCACGGTGCTGAGTTCGAAAGAAATGGAGCGATGTTCCCAAATGAAAACACCTCCTGGCATTCTAGCTGTGGCGCAAATACCAAATCGAAACGCTAATCAGATCCTTCAAGAACTCCCGAATCGCAAGCTTCCCTTCGCGCTTGTGGCAGATGGAATTCAAGATCCCGGTAATTTAGGTACTTTGATTCGTTCTATTGAATGGTTTGGATTGAATGCTGTATTCGTAACTCCGAGCACGACCGATCCGTGGTCAGCCAAATGCGTGCAGGCCTCGATGGGATCAATCTTTAAAGTTCCTGTGCTTGACTGGACCTCTGACTCTATCTCTGCAGCAGCATCCTTGCAGAACTTTGCCATGGATTTAGACGGCACACCGTACGATGCTGTTTCTTGGAGTCCCGGGCTGATTTGGATCGGATCAGAAAGCCATGGTTTGCAGGAGGCCAAGCAAATCGAGCATGAAAAAATTACAATCCCTCGATTTGGACGTGCTGAATCGTTGAATGCCGGTGTTGCGGGGTCAATAGCGTGCGCTGAAGTTGCGAAATCCTATCAAGGCACCTAGGCAAATTTAACGAAGGTCAGGCACAGACATTCTCTGCTGAGTGAACTCTATTCAGCAAAGGTGCAGCCGTAATTTCACACCATTTTAAAATGACGTCTTCTTTTGAAAATGGGAGGTCACCTATCATTTCAACGATGGTTTCCAATCTCGCTGAGCAACGTTGACTGACGTCGTCCGTGACTTCATCAGGCAACCAACCTGCTGGCCAATTCAATCTGACCTCCTCCTCTGCTTCAATCAATTGTCGAGCTGCCCAATGTTGCGAAGGCCACTCCTTCATTCCCGAATGAATCCTGCGATCCATGAGCTGTGCCATATTCACCGCCGGCCTCACACCTTCAGGCGGATCTTCCCAAACCAACGGCTCTGAAAACGCAATGTGCACCGATCCTTTTGAACCAAAAAGACCTTGCTTCATACTTCGTTCGTCTTCACCAGGCTGCTTTTCATAATCTCCATTATTCAACTCACGCAACAGAAGTTCTCGAACCTTCATACCATCGCAAGGGTCCCACTCATAACTCAAAGTAACGGGGTGAACCCGCATAGCATTCCAATCTTCTCCGTTCTTTCGATTGTCTAGCATGCGGATTAAAGCCGACGAAGTTCGGTCATTCCCATCCTTGGCTCTTCCTTCCCTATGTGCCAACCACAAACTCGATTGCTCATTCAAAATGACGTGCCGCACGTAATTGGCGACTTCTGCACTGCTCATCAACTGTTCTCGGGGAGTGCCCCCTCGACTGATGATAAAACTTTTATTCAGTCGCACCAGAGCTTCCACCCATGGTGTCTCCAATAAATTGCTTCCAATACCAATTTGAGAGGTGGGATGTCCAAGTGCAAGAAGTCCAATATTGATTAACGAAGAGTCTAAAACAATGTCGCGATGGTTCGAAATGAAAAGCGCCCCATGCGAATCAAAATTGTCTGGGTACGAAAATGTCACTTCATCTGCTGTTCGATCCAAAACCATCTGAATGAATGGTTTTGATACATTGGCTTGGAATTCCTGAACACTTTTAATTTTGGAGATACCCCGCAAAATGTTTGCAACGGCATCTTCCCCCAAAAAAGGAGTCAACTGCACTGACCAATCCATTGAGGTAAGCAAAGTGCGGATTGCCGAAGGAACTTCCTCCTCCAGATAAGGCCTCATATGAGCAAATTTCTCCTGCATCTTTCGAGCGCAATTTAGGTAACCTAACTTTGAACTATGACTTTTTCTGAGCTCAAGCTGACGCGACAATTTCTGAATGCGATTGAAGATGCCGGTTACTCTGTGCCTTCACCCATCCAAATAAAAGCCATTCCTCCTCTCCGATCTGGGCAAGATGTGATCGGAATTGCTCAAACTGGCACAGGAAAAACAGCTGCTTTTCTGCTGCCGATGCTTCAAACGCTTAAATATGCTCAGCACCATGAGCCTCGTGCTCTCGTTTTGGCCCCCACCAAAGAGTTGGCCATTCAGATTCACAATGAAGCCATAAAATTTGCCTCGTACACGGACCTTCGCATTCTAGCTCTTTACGGTGGAATCGGACCTAAAACACAAATCGAACAACTGAATCAAGGCTGCGACTTGATCATTTGCACTCCAGGACGTTTCATTGAATTGTACAGCCACGGTCACATCTCAACCAAACGAATCAAGCACCTCGTATTGGATGAAGCTGACCGAATGATGGACATGGGGTTCATGCCGCAGCTCAGGCAAGTTCAAGAAATCATCCCAAATAAACGGCAAAACATGCTTTTTTCCGCAACGTTTCCGCCACGCGTAGAGCGATTGGCCGATGAATTTCTGCTCTGGCCAACCCGAATTGAGGTCACTCCCCAGTCGACCCCGGTAGCCACCGTGCGTCAAATGAAATTGGAGTTGCCTAACCAACGAACGAAAATTGCCTTCATTGAATGGTGGATTGAACATCACTTGCAGGATAAACGCCTCCTTATTTTTGCACGAAAAAAAGAAGAGGCCGAGAATCTTGCTCGCTATTTACAACGATCATTTGACTTCGAAATCCGAACCATCCACAGCAATAAGGCACAAAACTCTCGAATCAATGCAATGGAAGATTTCAGGTCAGGATTGGTCCAAGTCCTTGTCTCAACTGATGTCGCAAGCCGAGGGATCGATGTACCCGAAACAGAGATGGTCATCAATGCATCTGTACCACGAGACCCTCATGAATATGTGCATCGTATCGGACGAACAGGAAGGGCGTTTCGCAACGGAACCGCTCTAACCTTAAACGACCCTGCTGAACGTTATGCCCTTGAACGAATAGAAAGCCTTGTGGGCGAGCCGCTTGAAGAAATCACAGCCCCAGAATCGTTGGAGGATTTTGAAACGCCACGGCACGAACGACAAATTCAGGCAAGAGAAATTGACAGAGAATTGCGAAAGCGCGATCCCAACTACAAGGGTGCATTTCATGAAAAAAAGAAGAAAAAAAGCAGCAAAGGCAAATCAGTTCGTTCCACCGGAAAGACGCGCAAGTAGGACCTCAGGCTCGTCCGACCAAGAAGTCAGCCCATCTCCTTGCAAGATGTAACCCTCTTCAAAACACATAATGGCTAAACGTCCATCCTCAAGCGGATGAACATGGGTATGAAAGTTGAAGTCAAATCCGTTTCGTCGCAACCAAATGAATCGACCTTCTTCCGTCAGCTCCAATCGGGTCTTTTGCCTAAGTGCGAGAAGCAATGACCGGTTGCGAATCAGAATCTTTTCGACGCCTTTTACCGTTTTAGTTCGCTTATTGCCTCTACGATGGTGACGCACGCGGCATGCATCGTTACAGAACTTCTTATCCATTCTACCTTGCAAAGGACGGCTGCAATCCAAGCAGCATGATGTTGGAATTGTAAATATCATTCTGCAATAAAAAAAGCAGTAACACGCTTATGCACTGATGTTTACGGATGCAAATCAGCGCTTTGTCACTGTAGCAAATCAGCCAATGACTTATACGGAGTCATTCCATGCGACCGAGCAAACGAACAATCAATTTTGTGAGCAGCGGTTCAGCCTTTTGCGCCATAGCAACAACCTCGCTCAAGTCAAATGGTTTTAATTCCTCTGGATTACACTCGTCCGTCAAAACACTTACTGCCGCGCATGGCATGCCCATGTGCACCGCTGCAATCACTTCTGGGACAGTCGACATTCCAACGGCATCAGCTCCAATGGTTCTGAGATAGCGATACTCAGCACGCGTCTCCAATTGCGGCCCGGCTACACTGCAATAAACTCCTCCAGGCAGCTTAATTCCTAAATCAGAGGCTATGTCCTTTAACAAAGCACTCAGCGTTAAATCATAAGGTCGGCTCATGTCGGGAAATCGCACGCCCAAAGAAGCCAAGTTTTCGCCACGAAGCGGCGTATCTGGCAGCAAGTTGATGTGATCCTCAATCAACATCAATCCTCCCTTTTTGAAATCCGGATTCAGACTTCCAGACGCATTCGAAATCAACAGCGTGTTTGCACCTAACATGCCCGAAATCCGAACGGGCTTGACCACTTGCTCCATGGAATAACCTTCGTAAAAATGGAAGCGTCCTTGCCAGGCAAGGACCTTCTTGCCTCCTATTAATCCGTAGATAAGTCGTCCAAAATGTTGCTCTACCGTGGCAACGGGCAAATGCGGGATTTGACTGTAACTCCAAGATTTTTCAATGTCAATGGCATCCACCAATCCTCCAAGTCCAGTTCCAAGCACAATGGCAACATCAACTTCATCGACCCCCCTTTCCCTCAAATACTTCGAGGATTCTTGCAATTCTTCCAAAACTTCCATCTCTCGTTTTTTACAAAGCTATAAAAACAAGATTGCCGACCTTTGAAGCATTAGAATGAACCATTTATCGCATGATCAAGCAAGAAACTAATCATTCAATTGCCATTGTCGGTGCCGGAGCAATGGGCTCGGGGATTGCCCAAGTCGCAGCTCAAGCCGGACATTCTGTTGTGCTCTTTGACACCAAGGAGCAAGCGTTAGACCGCAGCATGAGCGAATTGTCAAAGGTTGCCAATCGTCAAGTCAGCAAGGGACGATGGACGCAACTGCAAGCTGATGAATTGCAAGGCAGAATCTTCAGAACGACAGAAATGAACGATTTGAAGGGCAGTGTTTTAGTTATTGAAGCCATTGTCGAGGACTTCGATGCAAAATCTTCGTTGTTTCAGAAGCTTGAGGGCTTAGTGCCTTCCTCAACCATTCTCGCGACCAATACCTCTTCTTTGTCAGTCACTGCGCTGGCAGGACGACTTAAGCACCCGCAGCGTCTAATCGGACTTCATTTTTTCAATCCTGCTCCCTTGATGGCATTGGTTGAGATCGTCCCAGCATTGCAAACTGATGTAAATATTGTCGCGCAGTGTCAAACATGGATGACTGCCTGGAACAAATCCTCAGTCATTGCCAAGGACACCCCTGGATTTATCGTGAATCGACTGGCCCGTCCATTTTACGGTGAAGCCCTTCGAATCGCGGAAGAAGGTCAATACAGCATACAAACCATTGACGAAGCGATGCGCGCCATCGGCTTTCGCATGGGCCCATTTCAATTGATGGACCTCATTGGAAACGACGTAAACTATGCCGTAACATGCACCGTTTTTGACGCCTTCTACTTTGACCCCCGTTACCGCCCAAGCCTGATTCAAAAGCAACATGTGGATGCAGGGTGGCTCGGAAAAAAAACGAATCGAGGCTATTATTCATATCAAGATGACGGGCAGGTATTGTCAACAGACAAACAAATCGTTGACCCGCAGGCTCAGAGGCAAATTTCCGACCGTATTCTGTCCCTTCTGATCAATGAAGCCGCAGATGCCTTAAGGTTGAACATCGCCAGTGCAGCCGATTTGGAGGTTGCAATGACCAAGGGCGTCAATTACCCCAAAGGTCTGCTCAAATGGGGGAATGAGTGGGGAATTGCCCATGCACTTGAGAAGCTCGAAGCCTTGCAGAAGGAATATGGAGAAGAGCGCTATCGACCCTCCCCGTTGTTGAAACACATGGCCCTCAGAGGAGAACAGTTCGCTGTTTGAGAAATCAGACGTAAGCGTCTAGTAGAACCTCGAGAATTTCAGAAGCAGATTTGGTGATCGGAGTTCCTGGACCAAAAACTCCTACTGCTCCGGTCGAAAACAAGGCATCGTAATCCTTCGCGGGAATCACGCCGCCGACGACGACCAATATATCTTCGCGTCCCAACGATTTCAAAGCATCAACCAGAGCAGGGACAAGCGTTTTGTGACCGGCTGCAAGTGTACTTATGCCAACCACATGCACGTCATTGTCAACGGCCTGTTGCGCAACCTCTTCCGGAGTTTGAAACAACGCTCCTAGATCCACGTCAAATCCAAGATCGGCAAATGATGAAGCCACTACCTTGGCGCCACGATCGTGTCCATCTTGCCCCATTTTAGCCACCAGAATTCTTGGTTGGCGACCAACTTCTTGTGCAAAATCTCCGGCTAACTTTACAACCGCATCATATTCCTTTTGTCCTTCCATTGCTCTGGAGAATATACCACTTACCTTCTGAGTTTTCGGTTTGAATCGACCATAAACTGATTCTAGCGCCAAACTAATTTCGCCAAGTGTGGCTCGACAACGCGCCGCAGCAACAGTCAAATCGAGTAAATTTTCCTGCCCCTCTGCTCCTTTGCATAGTCGCTCCAAAGCTTCAGATGCCATTGAGGAATCCCGATTTTGCTTCACCTCCGCGATTCGCTTGATCTGGTCTGCCCTCACCTTCGATTGATCAATTTCGAGCGTTTCAATCAGATCTTCTGTTTCAAGCGCGAACAAATTAACCCCAATCAATTGATCCTGACTTCGATCAATGCGCGCTTGCTTTTCCGCAGCAGCTGCCTCGATACGAAGCTTTGGGATGCCCTGCTCAATCGCTGAGGACATTCCACCCGCATCATCAATTTCTTGAATGAGTGCGTCCGCTTTATCAATCATCTGAGCGGTTAACTCCTCCATCATTCGAGATCCATGCCACGGATCAACGGCTTTACACATGCCCGCTTTATTCTGCAGAAACAGCTGTGTATTGCGAGCTACACGGGCAGAAGCTTTGGTCGGAAGTGCAATGGCTTCATCCATGGAATTGGTGTGCAAGGATTGCGTTCCTCCAAAAACTGCAGACATTGCTTCGAGCGTCGTTCGCGCAACATTGTTCCAAGGATCCTGCGCTGTAAGCGACCAGCCGCTGGTTTGCGTATGGGTTCGCAGCATCAGTGATTTTGGGTTCTTGGCGCCCAACTTTTTCATGCAATCTGCCCAGATGAGCCGGGCTGCGCGCATTTTTGCAATTTCCTCAAAATGGTTCATTCCACTCGCCCAGAAAAAACTCAACCGCGGAGCAAATGCGTCGATATCTAGGCCAGACTGCAAACCTGTTTTCACATACTCCAAACCGTCCGCGAGCGTATATGCCAACTCCAATTCAGGCGTCGCACCCGCCTCCTGCATGTGGTATCCAGAAATGGATATGGAGTTGAATTTCGGCATACGTGACGCAGTGTATTTAAATATATCTGCAATGATTCGCATGGAAGGTTTGGGCGGATATATATAAGTATTACGAACCATGAACTCCTTCAGAATATCATTCTGAATTGTGCCCTTCAGAGCCTCAGCATCCACATCTTGTTCTTCAGCGGCTACGATGTAGAATGCAAGTATGGGAAGCACGGCACCGTTCATCGTCATACTCACGGACATCTCACCCAGTGGTATATCCTCAAACAAACGCTTCATATCCTCGACAGTATCAATGGCTACACCGGCCATCCCAACGTCGCCAGAAACCCTCGGGTGGTCACTGTCGTAACCGCGATGCGTGGCCAAATCAAATGCCACACTGAGCCCCTTCTGACCTGCGGCAAGGTTGGCGCGGTAGAATGCGTTTGAGGCTTCGGCCGTTGAAAAACCAGCATACTGCCGAATCGTCCAAGGGCGAGAGGTGAACATGCTCGGATAAGGTCCACCCAAAAAAGGAGCTTGGCCCGGCCCAAATTGCTCGTGCTCCTCGCATTCGTTTTTAACCGGATAATGCGCCTTCAATTTCATGATTTTGAACTCAAGTAAATGGACCAAGCTGCATCCAACATATTCATCGACCACGTATCTAAGGTTCGACTGCCTCCCATCGGATCAAACGTGCGATGAAGACCGGCCTCCTCACGCATCACGTGTTGGATGTTCCGAGCCCATCGGAGCGCCGAATCTTCGAATGGATCATGTTCCGACAATCCTGAATGAGGAACAGTCTCCACTCCATCTGCACCGCCAATGACTGCCGCGTATGAAGCCGTGGTTAAATCAATAAGATGATCGGTCTGCAATTTATTCTGGAAGGAGGCGGTAGACGTTGTTGCATCAATCCAAATGGGACGGTCTTCCAGATTGTGGTAAGTCAACCAACGCGACCACAATACCCGCAATGCGCGCAATGCCGCCACTTCTTCCAAGACATCAACCGAAGACCACCATCTCCAAACGAATCGATTAAGCTCGTGATTTATAGAGACCGATGAAGATCTCGCAAACTCGAGCCATACATCCATCGCCTGACAATATTCAGCCATGGCATCTGTTAGATCCAGCGAGCGATCACGATGATCGTATTCGCCACATTGCCAAATTCTCAGATCAAGTGCGTTGGACAGAAGCATGTGATGTTCTTTCCAAGAATCAAGTGTTGTTGATGCGGTGATGGGCAAGCCACATGTCCCTCTCCATCCAGCGACCAAGAGGGATTGAACATCCCATGATTCATCTTTGAACAGCGAGGCTGCCAAGTGCAGCTCAACCATGTTGAGATGAACGCCTTCCAACCAGCTCTTCGTGAACCCTTTTGAATTTTCATCAAAGCGCAGACCCGAAACTCCATGCAAAAGTGCTGGCATAACCTCATGCTCGCTGCGAATGCTTTGCTGTAATTGCCACGGATTCCCTTCCTCTGGTGACGCTATGCACCGCTCGGGCAATGCGAAGGGAGCCGCTTTATCAACCCAGATTGGTTGTTCCCAAGTTCCATTCGATACGGAACTTGCATCTCCCACCTTTTCGGCCCATTGCTCTGGATCGAATGCATTAAAAGATTTCCATCTGTTTCTCGGCATGGTTCAAATTTACAAAACCAAAGACCGACCAAACTTCGAGCTCAATTGGCTAATTTTCGACGTATGAAACCAACCATTGAATGGGAGCAATTTGCGCAAGTGCAAATGCAAGTAGGGCGCATATTGGACGTCCGATCCTTTCCTGAAGCTATAAGCCCTGCTTTCATCATCACCGTCGATTTTGGAAAAGAGCGCGGAATCCTCAAAACCTCAGCCCAACTCACCGAGCGCTACCTTCCTCAGGATTTGCAAGGCAAGCTTGTGGTAGGAGTTACGAATTTCCCCAAGAAACAAATTGGTCCAATGATGTCAGAATTTCTCATCCTTGGTGCCCTTGATGAAAAAGCCGGTACGGCCATCATTCAAATCTGCGAAGATGTGCCCTTGGGCACTTCAATCGCCTGATCCTTGGGGGATTCCTTGGCGGTCCGTAGTTTCGCCCAATGGCTACATTGAGCAAAGCAGTCTTTCTTGATCGCGATGGTGTCATCAACCATGACCCGGGAGATTACACCAAGAGCGTCGAAGAATTCACGATCCTTCCGACAGTCCTAGAAGCACTGAAAGAGTTGCAGTCAGAAGGTTATAAGTTGATTTTAATTACGAACCAAGGGGGCATTGCCAAAGGCTTGTATGTTCACAGTGACGTGCATGCCATCCACGATTATTTTAGGGCCAAGTGTGCGGAACACGGCATCGAAATAACCGACATATTCTACAGTCCTCATCATCCCGATTACGGCGAAAGTTTGACACGTAAACCAGGAGGATTAATGCTCGAAAAAGCCTGTGCCAAGCACAACATCGACCCTTCACAATCATGGATGGTTGGGGACAAATTGCGCGACATTGAAGCCGGAGATTCTGCAGGAGTTGCAGGCTTGCAGATTCCCGTAAATGCTGATTTGTTGGACTATGTTTCTCAGCTGAAGCGTTCACCCCTATCCTACTGATCAGCTATGTCTCAATTTCAATGGCATCCAACAGATCGTCAGTGTTACCTCGTTAATGGTGAGATCACGACCACTTCGGAATTGCCGAACTCCATGTTTAACAGAGGTTTTCTTTATGCTGATGGATTTTTCGAGACCGTTCGCGTTGCCCACGGTACTCCGCAAAACATTGATTTGCATTGGAACCGAATTACGGCCAGTCTCGCTGCGCATCGCATCCAAAACCATCAGCATCTAAACGCTCAAACTTTATTTGATACACTGAGTAACCTTTGCAACCGCAATGGCATTGACAAGGGAGGGCGCGTGCGCATTACTTTTTTCAGAGAAGGCGGCGGACGTTATCGGCCTGAATCAAACGGTATGGCGTGGATTGCCACGTCCGATTCACTGTCTGAAAATGAATGGTCATCTTCAGACAAAGGCCTTAACATCGATGTATTCGATGGCATGAAAAAATTGGTAGGACCATTTTCAAATTTTAAAAACCTCAATTCCGGACTTTACATACAAGCTGCGCTCTGGGCATCAGAAAATGGATTGGATGATGCACTGATTCAAAATCACCAATCAAACATCGTCGAATCATCACACTCGAACCTTTTTTTGGTCAGTAACCGTGTGCTCTACACCCCGGGACTAGATTCAGGGCCAGTAGGTGGCGTTATGCGCGCCTCG
>DCPZ01000036.1 GCA_002323795.1 Flavobacteriales bacterium UBA1531
AGTGGATTGATAATCGAAGTGTGGCATTAATTTTGTTGTTGAAACAAACGCATATCCCGCAACTCAGAAACCAAAGAAAAAAAGGAAGAGATGAAAAATATTCTTGCCTTCGTAATGATTGCGTCAACATGTTTGGCGTACGGACAAAAGCAGGTCGTATCAGCTTACAACGCCAATAAGGCGGGAAAGTATGCTGACGCCGCCGCATACATCGATGAAGCGATTACCATAGAAAAGGCTGCTCTCAAAGAAAAAACCTGGCGATACCGAGGAGAGATTTACCTCAACATAGCGAAGGATACGGCACTCGTAGCGGCCTATCCTCAAGCCTTGTGGACGGCAAAAGATTCTTACCTCAAAGCACGAGAACTCGATGCAAAAGGCAACTACGAGCGTGAAATCATTACAGGTTTAGGATTGGTGCAAACGACCGCAGGCAATCAAGGAATAAATGATTACTCCAGTGAAGCCTATGATCAAGCTGCTGGGAAATTTGATCTCAGCGCAGAAATTGCCGGATTATTTGACGTTCTCGACACCATGGGCATTTTCAATGCTGCGCTATGCTACGAAAAATCGAATAACGTAGATCTCGCCGTTGAGCGTTATAAAATGTGCGGCGCGAGTGGATACCAAGTACCCAACGTGTACCTGTTTGTAGCGAATATCTTGCGCCAAAATGGACGAGACGAAGATGCCTTGGTGGAATTGCAATCAGCTCGAGCCTTGTTTCCGAGGGAACAAAGCCTCATCATTGAAGAACTCAATATTTATCTCGAAGCCAAGGATTTTGAGCGCGCAGAAAACAACCTGAAATTGGCAGCAGAAGGAGATCCAACGAATGAAATCCTCTGGTTTAGTCTAGGCAGCGTTTATGACAATCTTGAGAAAGACAAACTAGCGGCCGAAGCCTATTTAAAGGCCTTGGAATTGAAACCAAATTATTTCGATGCCAATTACAATCTTGGTGCGATGTACTTCAACCAAGCTGTGCAAGGAACCAATGAAGCGAATGACATGTGGAAACCGCGAATGACGAAGGCAGAAAGCGATAAGCAAAAAGGCCTTGAAGAAGCTGCAAAAGAAATGTTCACACAGGCTCGTCCATTCTTAGAAGCGGCCCATTCGAAAAATGCAAAAGACATTGACACCATCCGATCTTTGCGCGACATCTATGCGAGGACAGGTCAAGACGATTTAATGCTTAAGATGAGCAACCTGCTAAAGTAAAGTGCAAGGCTAAGTGCAATAAAATTATTCGCACGGACTAAATTTCGAAAGGGGGATTCTCGTGGGATCCCTTTTTCCGTTCTTCTTTTACATTTAACATAATATTTATTATCATTCAATAGGCGCAATTTCGATGACGTGCATGCGCAACAACATATTGAATAATTGCAACATTGACTAAACAAAAAAGCCACCAGATTCTGGTGGCCTTTTAATTGAACAATTGGAGCATTCAATCCACCAACAGCCGTTGGTGATGAACACCGTAGATGGGATGCCGAACTGATAACAAATAGAATCCAGCAGACCAATTTGACACATCCAATACGGTCGATGAATTCGTCAATCGCACCGTTGTCATGATTTTACCTGCTCCATCAAACGCCCGCAAATCCGATCCAATCCAATCGCGAGCATCAAACTGAACAAATGAACTTGCTGGATTTGGAAAGGCCGAAGGAGCATCAGCTTGATAAGCGTCTCGTACATCGGAAACATTCGTGCAAAAGACTGTTTGATCAGTATCCTCGAATTCCCCTCCAGAATCAACTGTGGCTCCATTTTCATCCAAAATCGTCCATGCACCTTCACCGTATTCGCAACAAAGACCATCGCCGTAACTGTCTGAGATTTCGAAGATGTAACAACCTTCAGCTAGACACAAATCTACTTGCACCTCGGTTCCATCTATATCATCCTCATAAGGTCCCCCCGAATACAATACTTGCCCCAACTCTTTCAATTCCCACGTCACCTCGCTTCCATAGTCATCAAGCAAAATAATCAACTGATAATCAATTGTTGGTCCCAAGGAAGTTACAAAGCTCACCGATGCTGCGTTATTGAAATCATTTTCATCTTGGATTCCATTGGGATTGAATGCTCCAACCACCAATTCATTATCACCGTCAATGACAACGAATTCCGGCAGTTCCACCTCAGTCGTTTCGTATTGAGCAAGTGATCCAGACCAGTCGATGGTTTGGGTTTCGGCTCCATTGTATGAATAAGTAATGGTGACGGATGAAAGGTCATTGATGCCTGCGTTCGTCAAGGTCACAATCGGAATAAACGGTTCCGCTTGACATGTGAAGTCGGTTGGAATGCCCGTCACCTGAATGCCTGCATCTACATCGTATGCTACAGCGCCTTCCGGCCATCCGTCTAGTATGAGAGCTCCCGAATTGGTGGGGTCAAGCCAATCACGCAAACGCGTTGCGGCTGAATTTCCATCCCAACTCACATCAAATCTACCATACCAATCTGGTTCATCATTGTTTACATTCCCAGAACATGCCGCAGTCCCACCATATAGTTGGCCTACGATTCGATGATTTTGATCATAAAGCGGCGAACCGGAAGACCCTGGCTCTGTGACTCCTTCCTCCCATTCACTGATGTACCAGACTGCCGCCCCTCCCACATTTTGTTCAGACGGTGCGTCTTCATCAAAACAGATCTTTTTCACGTCTCCGCTCGGATGGTGAATTCCAGTCAAATTCGTGGGCTCCACTCCTGAAGCATCCCAACCAGAATACTGCACATTGTATGACGCAGGTGGGGCTTGACTCAATTCTACCAGGGCAAAATCACTGCCCGCATTGCTCGCCAGCAAAGTACCGCCAGAAATAACATCCGAAGTTGGAGCATTATTCGTTCCTCCTGTGCATCCTTCAATCTCATGATTAAAGAGATAGGTCCAGTTATTTGGATTGCCCAAACAGTGGTTGGCCGTGAGAAAATACGGGGTACCATCCTGTGCTGTATTGTTCACCAGTGCACCAGTGCAAACCGCGAAATTCCCTTGAATGATCAAAGCAACGCTCCTACTTTCTGTTGCCCAAGGTGCGCCTTCTGGACAATTGACATTGATGTTGCAATTTCCAGAAGTGCCATAAGGTCCCCTGTCCTGAACTGATTCGGCGTAACGGTGAATGCTTCTGTAACTGTGAATCACCTTCGACACATGCAATTCAGCTGTGAATTCAGCGTCCAATGGCTCTCTGTATTCGATGACGACAGAAGTGCCTATCGTTTGTCCAACTGCCAAGGACCCCCAATCCTTGTTGTTGCGGTGATCAAATGAACCGATGAAATCCGACTGATCAGCACTCCATACGTACAGCTCTCCTCCCTTCGGCAGACGGTATTGATCAAAGAAAAAGCTCAGACCCAAGGCATCATTCGTCTCGATCTTCACTCGCCAAACTTTCGACCTCGATTCTTGCGACCATACCCCAGCGGAAGACGGGGAAATGTCTACAGCAAACTCAACCCCAAAGCGCCATGGAGCTTCTTTGTACTGGTCTGTCACTGCATCCTGCGCATCGAGTGCAGCTCTATCGATTGCTGGCAACCGCAAAGAGGGAATATCGTCCACGTTCACGAACCAATTTGGACTTCCTCCATACTGCACTTGGCTTTTGATTGTGGCAGAAGCAAAAACAAAAGAAAGCAGCAGAAAAACACGTAATTGAGGCGCGAGAAGTCGAATAAAGCAGCTTGTCATGGGAGAGATATTTTTTCGTTTCAATGTGCCCAAAAAGGTAGACGAAATTTATAACCATGGCAAAAGCCAAAATGTTGCTTTTACCTCATTGCCTCATGATAGCAAATCTTCGCGTAAAAAAAGTTTAATCTACCGATTGACTTTCTACCCATCACATTGTCAGAGATGTGTCTCAAATGATTCCTTGAACGTATTCTTGGACATGATTATTCTTCCCATGAATGTATGCGCAAAGTGAAACATTTTGATTTGTTTGCCGTAAATTTGCACAGTCTTTGGAGGTTTGGCAGAGTTGGTCGATCGCACCGGTCTTGAAAACCGGCGTACCGCAAGGTACCGGGGGTTCGAATCCCTCAGCCTCCGCTACAAAAAACGCCCACTCAATGAGTGGGCGTTTCTTGTTTCTTATCAGAGCAGTGCGGCTTCATTCTGCACCTATGCGCTTTTCTACCGAGCCATCAGAGTAAATAAAAAGTCGCAGCTCTCCTGGAACCGACTTCGATTTTCGTCCTAACAAGTCAACAACATTAACAAGCCTGCGAGTATCGCCCCCCCCTTCACTGCCAATGCCTTCGGGCACATTTTGGCACAATTGCTCAAAAAACAACCAAGCCTCTAAACTCGCATCAATGTCCATATTTCCATAGGCGCCAGGCCAGTCATGCCCACCGTTTTCTACCGTGTAAAGACGAACTTCGGAGCACCCACCATCTGGATCTCCGTAACGGACTGCATTCACTTCACTCCCATCATTCGGATCAACATCTTCGAAGGAATAAGCCTCTTCTTGAACCAGTCCAAAAAGATTTACGAAGAAATCAATTGTCGCAGGAATGCTTGGATAAGCTCCCCAACCGTCATTGTTGTTTGGGTCACCGTCATAGTAGGTCACGTTGTCGTTGGTTCCGTGAATCTCCAAAATGGGAACTTCGTTCAAAGGACTGCAATTGTCCATAATATCCTGCATGATCATGCCGGCAATAGGCGCTACAGCCTTGAAATCCTCAGATGCTTCACAAGCCAACAAATAACAGAAATCACCGCCATTTGACATTCCTGTGCAAAAGACCTCATCTGTTAAAATTCCGTAGTCATCTCCAAAGGCATTTGTTAGCGTTTGAAGGTATGCCACATCGTCAACTGTCTCATTGTTCTGAAAGTCGTATCCCACATTCCAAAATGCGTTTCCAAATGAATCATCGATTCCTTGAGGATAACAAACAGCGAAGCCAAAAATCTCTGCGAGGGTGTTGAAACCCGAATAATCCATGATGCCCTGTGCACTGCCAGTGTACCCGTGGCAGACATATACCAGAGGACAATATGCCAGCGCCGAGGCTGGCCGATAGAAAATATATTCACGTTCAATCCCCCCTGATGTTATGGTGCCATAATCAAGCACGGCGATTGCAATGGTTTGTGAATCATTCGCAGGATTATCATCTGCTTGGCCATTGACTGAAAGAATAGAAACATTCAGCTGGAGCGATCCCATTGCATCCACTGTCAATTCATCAGGATGCTCAAAGGCATAAGCCTCACCGGCTTCAAGCGCTAATTCTGTGTATTCCTCCACGAATTCATCACCACCAATCGACCAGCTCAACACCACGCTTGAAATGGTCTCTAATCCGTTATTCGTGATCGTGCCCTCAACTGAAATGACATCGCCCAAGCTCACACTAGAAGGAATACTAACTTCACTTAACGCGGCATCCAATCCAGTCGGTTCAAAAACAACAACATCATCGATAGCGCAACCATAGACCCAGCCCCCGTTGTCATTGTAGCGAAAGGCAATCAATACATTCGGTTCACCCAGGAGCTGATTCAACGAAAACGTATGTGAATTCCACGCGCCATCGTCCGACCCTTCTATGGTTTCTAAAACTTCCCATGTTGATCCTTCGTCCAACGAGAATTCGATGGTTGCGACTTCCGTTGCTCCTTCAAATGTTCCTCCATCATAATATGCCTGAAATTGCAGCATTACCGCTTCGCTCTCAGAAAGGTTGAATGCCGGCATGATCAAATAATCCTCGCTTTTATCGCAATCGCATCCATCATCGTTCGTTGCAATGAAATGACCATTGGGTGCAATGCTCCACCAATTGCTTTGCAAGTCGGAATTTGTTCCTAACAACCAACCGCCGTCAGTCGACAAAGTTTGCTGCGTCCATCCATCCGGAAGGGATACATCTTCAAAATTCTCTGACATGAGGATATTCTGTCCAAAAGCAGCAGAACTTATCAGGCAAGCAGCAAAGAGCAGAACACGATTCAGCACAAAATTATCCATCTGATTGATTTTATTTTCGAATTTAGACGAAAATCCGTGGTTTCCATTCAGCCACTCCGATTGATTGAATTAACTTTCCTGAATGCGAATTCTGGTTCCAATTCTTTTCTGTGTGTTCACAAGCCAATGCCTTGGTCAAATAGCCTGTCCATGGCAGCCCGATAGCGATGAAGATTTTTTCATTAGCGTGACCGATGTCCTCGCTGTCCTCAGTGTCTTTGGTCAAGCCGATTTAGATGAAGATGGTTTGTGGGATAATGCGGATTTGTGCACGGACATTACAGCTTGCAATTACACTGCGAACCCATCTCTCCCTTGCGCATATCTCGACGCCTCGGGCATTTGTGGAGGCAACGGTGAAATTCCTGAATTGCTCATTGGTTCTTGGATTTTTAGTCAAGAAGCGGGAGCATTGGAGATCGGCCCCACACCAGGGTCCAACATGTGGTACTCCAGTGTACCGTTCGGTCTACAAAACGCGCAATACGATGACATCTATTCCTTCTCAGACAACGGCACGTTGATTGCTGATTACAATGGGACCATCATCGATGCATTTTCCAATTATAGCGAACAGAGCTATGATTGCACCTCGATTGAAATTGACTTCAATTTTGGTGAAGAGCCCGATGCACCGGTAACCTTTGAATTGCTACCTGAGTCAACATCGTGCAGTTGTCCATTCATTGGCACCAATGATGCTGGACTGATCTTTACGATCACCAACATCACTGCAACGACGCTTGAGTTGCAGGCGCAGGGGGACAATAGCAACTGCGAAACAACGGAAGCTTACTTCACATTCACTTTCGTACGAATGACTGAAGACACCAATGATGGAACCGGCTACCCTGCGCCAGAATCCTATCCAGGAATGGACCTCGTCTGGTCAGACGAATTCAATGGAACTGCTGTCGACACTCAAAACTGGACGTACGACCTCGGGAACAATGGTTGGGGCAATAATGAGTGGCAGAATTACACCAATTCAACGGCGAATAGCTCAGTGGCCAATGGACATTTGACCATTACAGCTCGTGAAAATGGCTCCAATTACACTTCTGCAAGGCTTAAGACTCAAGGCTTACAGGATTTTCAATTTGGACGCATCGACATTCGAGCCAAGCTTCCGGAGGGTCAGGGAATTTGGCCAGCACTTTGGATGCTTGGCATCAACATCACCAATGGAGGATGGCCTCAATGTGGAGAAATTGACATCATGGAAATGGTAGGTCACGAAGCTTCCACAGTTCACGGGACAGCACACTGGGGAAGCGAATGGAGCTCACACCAATACAGCGGATCAAGCATCACATTGCCCAATGGTGAACACTTCAGTGAAACCTTCCACTTATTTTCCGTGGATTGGCAGCCCAATTCAATTACCTGGTATATGGACAATCAAGAATATTACAGCATCAGTCCCAACCAGATGAACGGTCAGCCTTACCCCTTCAATGCACCATTCTTTTTCATCATGAACATTGCCGTGGGAGGTGACTGGCCGGGTTATCCCGATGCTTCTACCACTTTCCCGCAAGAAATGATCGTGGATTGCGTTCGTGTGTTTCAATGATGCTTAAATCTCCTTCTCCCCATAGAAGCTCATGGTTCATGGATCCGCAATGGTGCCGAATCACTACAAATCAAGAGCCGTGGTTGGGCCCAAATAAAATTGCACTTGCACGCACAACCATCAAAGGAATTCCAGCGATTATAACCCCACCGTGGGCACTCAACACCGATTGGAATGGTTTGAAATTGCATGATCTCAAGAGGGCGCTTGAAAAAAGTAGCGAGGCCTTAGTCGTAATCGATCTCCCAATTGGAAAAACTTGCGAATGGCAAAAACCTTGGAATATACAAGAGACCCACACGCGAATCCTCGAATGGAATCAGAACGAAACTGGACTTGAGCAATGGCCTAAACACCGCCTCAAGCAAGTTAAAAAGGCCGCCTCAAAAGGAATTACCATCGAACATTCTTACGATGTTGAAGAAATGGTCCAGTTGCATCAGTTGGCTCGACAGCGCAAATCCATCGATTCCAATGAAGATGCATTGAAGAAACTCTTAGAACATGTGGTTCGAAGCCCACATCAGTCAAGCCTTATCGCCCGAGACGAGAAAGGAAGTGCAATTGCCAATGCTGTAGTTTTGCATAACAATGGCCGATCGATTTATGCTTTTGGTGGCCAACATCGTTCTCCGCTTTCCTCACTCGCCACTGTAAGTTTGCTGCACAAGGCAATCGAAATTGCTGCGAATATTGGACAGACATCTTTCGATTTTGGAGGCTCGCGAGATTCAGGTGTGGATCGGTTCTACTCCGAATTTGGAGCACAAAAAATAACAAAGCAACGCGCAGTTTTTTGCCGAGTACCCCAGCGCCTGTGGCTCCGACTCATGCGTCCTGATTTGTTCGACTGATCAAAAAAGTTGACGGCTACCGCACAACACTCAATTCACCTGTGTAATTGAACAGTGTTTCGTCACAGATGTGGCGCGCTGAAAGGACGACGTAGTACGTCCCATCAGGGACTTCAGGCGCTGGACGCCAAGCCTTACCAGCTTGCAAGGATTCAAAGACAGGTGTTCCCCAACGATTGTAAATGCTCAAGTTGTACGTGTAAAAATCTCCCGGATTCAAGCCTGATACCGCTTCATCATTGCCATTGACGAGTACAGTTGAAAATGAATCGTTTTGTCCGTCATTGTTGGGAGAAATAACATTGGGGATCTGATATGTAACCCCTGACAACGGTTGAGGGACATCCGCTTCGATGTTAAATGCAGCAGTCAAATCGCAGGCTTCGTTGTACAAGGTTAACGTTCCCGAATACACTCCTGTTGACGGAAATTCTACCTGTACCGTAAGCTCGTTTGAAGAAAGTATGCCTGGAAAATCCCATGTCAACTCATCTACTCCTGCTCCAGAATGCTGCAATAGGACAAAACCCGATTCATCGCATTGGATAAAAGGTTGTACAGCGTAAGTTGAATCAAAAGGAAACTCGGGTAGAATATCAATTTGGAGCGTTTGCACATCAGCACAATCAGAATCTTGGCCTGCTGTAAGCTCCACTTCATAGCTTCCATAAGAAGGATAAGTGAAAACAGGACTCACCTCATCTGTAGACGTGCCAAGGCCGGTGCCGAAGTTCCAAAAAAACGGTCCAGTGTTAGGAGAGAGATTAACGAAGGATACGTCCAGTCCACTGCACGGTTCGTAATCAATCTCAAAATCTGCCAAGGGCAAATCAGGAAGCTCAACAACAAAATCAGCGGACTGCTCGCAAGTAAAAGCGGAAGACTCGAGTTCAACTGTGACATCCGAACCGGATGCAAACCACACTTCGTCAGGCGTAACATTTGACGCTGATGCAGGATCTGAATCTACCCCGAAATTCCATTCCCATTCCATATACGGTGTCCAATTTGAATCATCAATCTCCAGCTGTCCCAGCCAACCGCCATCAAAACAAACGAGATCGGTTACCTCAAAAGTCGAATTCCAAGATTCATGAACAACCACCTCAAAAAACATCGAATCCGAACATGAACCCGTTTCAAAAAACAAGCTTACATCGTAGACACCTGGCTCATCGTATGTGAATTGGGGCTCGGCCTCTGCACTTAAGTCGTCATCGGCATCTGCCACTCCGAAGTCCCAAACGTAGGTATCACTTGGGTTCATGAACTGGTCAAAATTAATCGTCAAACCACTGCACGGATCTGGCGCATCGTAACCAGGAGATAGAATGTTACACGCAACAACATCCATGGTGAAGTCGCGTAAAATAGATCCAATGGGCTGACCATTCCTCCATTCCGTAACCACGATGCCCAAAACAAACTTTCCAATGATTCCTGGCGATGCGCTCAAAACACCTGAAACGGGATCGATGGTCAACCCACTTCCAGCACCTAGTGGCGCCTGAGGTGCGAAACCAGGCGCCCAATTGACTGAATTGAACGGGGGTCCCGTGGGTGGGTTGGGAATGGGTTCCAAGGGAAAGCCTCCTAAGTAAAGCGGACTGATTGAATAGCTCAGGGAGTCACCATCTGGGTCGGTTGCACTGTTATCAATGGAAAAAGGATAATTGCTGCAAACAAAGGCTTGCGGAAGCTGATCAAAAATGGGTGTTGAATTGATGGCACTGGCAGAAGTGCTCGCGGGAATCGTAGTAACCAATGAAAAGCCTTGTTCTTCTGGATTTGTCAAGTTGAGAATCACCGGCGAGCGGCAACATCGCTGATGAACTATTGTGTACTCCTGCTGACTCGCTGGTAATGATACGTTGATGATGTATTCCGCACGTTCAATGCAGAGGTCTTCTGGGAGAAAAGCGCAATTGTTCGGGTTTTCAGGAATAATCTCAATGACCAATGCCGGATTGAGGGATCCCGATGCAGTGGTGATCAGATTGTTTTGCTGATACACCCCAATGGCCGCTGATGGATCAAACCCTGTTTCGTTGGTGTTGTTTGAACTGCAATCACGGTAGATGTAACAATGCACCTCAAACTCATTCTCACCTTGGGCATTGAGTCCAACGTATTCGTATGTCAATTCTCCGCCAACCAGGTGCGTGCCAGAAGCTCTTTCGGCGTGAAATAGCGACAAAAGCAGAATTGCAGCTGAGCATTGTCGGATATACTGCTCCATTCCAATAGAAACCATGCGAACAAGTTATGGGAGAATCAGTGAATTTTAACTATGCCCTACTCACTACATACTTCTTGAAACAACCAAATGTGACAAATGCCTCGGTGCATAAACCAAAGATTAGGCTCAAGAAGCATCGAAAAAATTCCTCTAAAAAACATCCCAAATAAATAAGTCCGTTCAGAAGTGATAGGAGGAGACCTGAAATGCGAATAACTTTGAGCCATGGGAAAGTCACATCGGTTCTTGTTCGGTATTGCTGCAGTGGTCATCACGACCATCCTTCCGAATGCTGCCTTGCATGCTCAAGGAGAGGCGGTGTGGATCGACTTATTGCGTTTTCAAGGTGAAGATGGCCCTTATTTCGAAATACAGCTTGAATTTGAAAGCAACGCATTCGTAGCCAAAGAATCCGAAATTGGATGGCAAACTTCAGCGCGGTTCGAAGCAACTCTAGAAAATGCAGATGGAATCATTAACTATGCCAAAACAAAGATAGCAGGTCCCGCAGAACCTGATTCGTCATCGGCTGTTGCCGGCACTCAGCTGCACATTGAACGCATGAAGGCCCCCTCAGGAGACTATCTACTCAATGTGGTCATTGAGGATGCTGCAATCGAAGGAACCTTCTCAACCGCATCTGCCCTAGGCTTAACCCTGCCACGAACAGATGCACCACGGTGGTCTGATTCCTTTATCGTTGAGGCCTATTCGCCTGCAGATGTCAATCGCCCAAGCCAACTCACCCGTTCCGGTTTTGAAATGCTTCCGGTGGTTGGAGGACGAGTGGGTAAGCAAGCCGATCGAATTCAATTTTACGCTGAACTATATGGCGTCCAAGACGCGGTCGACTCCCTATTTTTAGTCAGCTGTTGGATCCAAAATGAGAGAGGGCAAATCGAGCCAAGCACCCAGCGTTATTTTAGAAAAGTAGCGCGAGAGGTTGTTCCGCTTTTCACGTCCATTCCTACAACCGAAATCACATTGGAATCCAATTCAAAGCTCGTCATTCAAGCAGCAACCAAGGAAAACGAAATCATTGCACAAACGCAGCTACCGCTGGATGTTCAACAGCCCATGCCAAGCGGATTCACTTCGGGTTACGCGAATGGCAATTTCCTGCAAGGATTCACAGATTCATTGGCATTGATCCAACACGTGAGGGATCATCGACCAAGAGCTGATGCATCTCAGCGGCATACCATTGAAGGATTCCTCAACGTAGCAACAGTCAAACAAATGCAGGCTTTTCTATTGTCTTTTTGGGAAGAGCAGGCGCATTCAAATCCTGAAATGGGTTGGCGCACATATACCACGGCAATCGCTTATGCTGACTCAGCATACGGCGCATGTAGAAATGGCCATGGAGCGGAAACAGATATGGGATCAATCTACTTGCACTATGGGCCTCCCAACACCATAATCAAACGCCACAATGAAACAGACTATTACCCCTATGAAATATGGCATTATCATCGGGCAGGTGCCTTTACAAACAAAAGATTCCTATTCTTCTCTCCTCACATGGTTGCCGAGTGTTTTGTCTTGCTCCATTCTGACATGTTAGGAGAAGTTCAGAATTCTGATTGGCTTCATCAATTGCGTAACCGTGAGAACCGATTGCGCGTAACAGATAGTCAGTTGAATCGATTGAATCCGAGGAGAGACACATTCTCCGGAGAGGAACCAGAAGATCTTTTCTTCAACCCAAGATGAATTCTAACGCTAGGAGACAACATACAGCTGTGGCCATTCTGAATTGGAATGGTTTGAAGCACTTACAAATGTATTTGGAATCTGTAGTGGTACATTCCACTGCAGATGCAGAAGTCGTTGTCATCGACAATGGCAGTACCGATGAATCCGTAGTTTGGTGTAAGAAAACCTTTCCCGAGGTTAAAATCATCGCTTTATCAGAAAACCTTGGTTTCGCAGGTGGTTACAATGCTGGTCTGAATCAAATTCAAGCCGACAATTTTGTATTACTCAATAGCGATGTTCGCGTCACAGCCAACTGGATTCAACCTGTACTTACAATGATGGATCAGGAAGGCTACTCTGCCTGCCAACCCATCATTCGAAACGATTCGGACCCAGAACTTTTGGAATACGCAGGAGCAGCCGGAGGCTATATTGATAGAGACGGCTTCACCTTCTGTGCCGGTCGTATTTTTGAAGTCTTTGAGACAGACACAGGACAGTATGCCCACAATCGTGAGGTGTTCTGGGCATCCGGAGCAGCACTCTTCATCCGATCCGAGGCCTTTCATTCTGTTGATGGATTGGACGACGACTTTTTCGCCCATATGGAAGAAATTGATTTATGTTGGAGGCTGAAAAATCGAGGTCATCGCATCGGAGTTTGCGGGAATTCTATGGTTTTTCATCTCGGTGGCGGGACGCTTCAAAAAATCAGTCCCTTTAAATCTTATTTGAATTTTAGGAACAACCTTTTCCTTTTGGTCAAAAATCACCATCGCGTTGCGCTCTATCCAATGATTTTACGCCGCATGATTCTTGATGGCATTGCAGCATTCAAATTTTTATCAGAGGGATCGACACCACTTTTTGGGGCTGTGCTCAAAGCGCACCGAGATTTTAAGAAGGAGCTGCCTGCAATGCGGCGAAAAAGAAAATCAGAAATTGATGCTTGTCGAAGCAATTCTTCAGGAACAAAGCGTCTTTCTTACAATTACACAGGGTGGTATCACCGCAGCATTCTCATTGACTTTTTCTTTTTGAAGCGTCAAACATTTCAGGCACTTAACCACGAAAAAATCGAGTGTCAAAATCCTCAGAAATAAACGCTAGCGTGCAAGCGCCTGCAACGCGGGCAAATTGGCCATAATTCGGAATCCATTGCGCGGGATGTTTGCCCGTGTCCAACGCATGGAACTTGCCGAAATTAAGAGCTCCCCTATTTATCCCTGCACTTTGCTTGTGGATGGGGATGCTGATTTCTGAACAAACGTTCCTCTCCGTTGTCATTGCTCTTTTCATCGGTCTCCTCTTGGCTAAGAAGCGAAACGGTTTTGTGCTGGCCATATTCCTGTTCACAGCACTCGGACTAACCCATAAAATCGTTTTCTATTGTTTTCAACCTGTCCTGACAGTGACAGAGTGCGCCGAATGGAAGTGCGCAGCAATTTCAATCTACGGACCAGCGAGCAGCATTTGCTCGTGCTCTACAATCGACTTTCCCTTGGGGACATTGGTGGAATGGAACGGCCAGTCACTACCATTGCTTGACCGTCCCTTTCTTGCCCGTCTCACTCCTTTTCGCTCTGGAGCGAGCTTCAATCTCGCTCACTGGAAGCAGTCGAGGGGCATCTCAGGTCAGTTGGAACCAATCGAGCAAATGAGTTCATCTGAACAGAATTTATTGAATTTCCTCCGAGCTAGTGAACAGATTGCCCCGCTTTCCGTGCAGTTAAGGCAATTGATCCAAAGCGCGCTGATTGAATCGTTTTCTGGCGAAGTACTGTGCTTTCTTTATGCCATTGCGACAGGTAACAAAACAAAACTCCCGTTCGAACTCAAATCCATCTTTGCCCAAACCGGATTGGCCCATTTACTAGCTGTCAGTGGCTACCATGTGGGCCTCGTTTGCTTTGGACCTCTTATGCTTTTACGCACGAGGCGAATGATCTTGCGATGGGTGGGCTTGGCACTCGTCATCACAATGGCCTGGGGGTTTGTGTCATTGTGCGAATGGCCAGCATCTGCGTGCCGAGCAGCGACGATGATTACACTTTACGCCATTGCCAATGCATTCTATACGCAAATCGATCCCATCCAAGTTTGGTCAGCTACCTTATGTTTAATGCTGTCGAAGAACCCCAGTCTCGCTCTCGACTTGGGCACTCAAATGAGTTTTTCTGCTGTTCTTTCAATCCTTTTGTTTGCACGGATTGCTTCAAGGTTTCGATCATTTAAAAAAACATCTATGGCCACGGGTATCCCTATCGTTGCTCAACTCGGCACCGTTGCGACCGCGATTCCAGCATTCCACATATTTCCGTTTTACTTTTTGCCGTTTAACATTGCAGCGCAATTTGCTATGACTGGTATCGGTCTGTTGTTCGGAGCATGGGGCGTCTGCTTTGCTTTGGACTTGCCGGTAACCCTCCATCATTTCTTCCACCAAGCGCTTTCCTCGTTGATTTCTCAGCTCCTAGATTGGCTGTATTTTTTTCAGCACAATTTCGTTCTAGCAATCAATTTAGATCGGACTCCTCGGTGGATTTGGATTGCCCTGAGTTCATTGTATTTCTTGCATGCGTTGCGCTGCATTCAGTTCAAAAAAAGAACCGGATACATATTCATTCAATTTGTGGCATGCGTTCTAATTCTGTTGCCCTGGGGCATTTTGGCACCCATGATGCGCAATCCAATCGTACTCAAAACACATCGAAAGCCAGTTCTTCACATACCGGACGGGAATGCCCTCAGAATAATTGCATTCGACCAGCGAGATTCCGCAGCAGCTCATCGTCGATCAATCTTCAACGGAACGCACAACGCCAAATTGACTTGTCTAATTCCCGGAGAACATTGGAGCAATGGCCGTGGTGAATACCTCTTTTGGGTGTCCGATAGAGAAGCCATCGGTTGCATAGCAAAACGCCCATGCAACTATCGTTACACAGGCGAAAATAAAGGGACATTTTGTTTCGAAGAAACTTCGATTTATTGGGAATCCTGGGGCGCTGATCAAGAGTTCAATTGAGATGGAGTAGGTTCGTTACCACTTGATCAACGTAACCCTCCCATTCGGGTAAATCAGCAATCGGGAGAATGGCATTCACTCGATTGTTCCTTCGACTGTATATCGCCTCAACGTAAAAACCGTTTAAATCAAAAATGCATAGTATGTAGCGGTTTTCGACGATGCGTTGCGCTAGGCATATTCCGTGGTCCCACATATAATTTGTCTTCTCATCAAGTGGAAGACGGTTGAAAGCTATCAAGTCCATGATCTTCGGATATAAGTCGTTTGGCATGAATACGGCTGTACCTCGCAAAAGGTTACATCAGCGGCTTGTCTTCTCTATCTTGCACCCATGAATGAGGTGCAACTTATTGAATGTCCTCGCGATGCAATCCAAGGATGGCCGGTTGAAGTGACCACCAATGATAAACTCGCCTATTACAAAGCCTTGTTAGGTATCGGCTTTGACACCATCGATATTGGAAGCTTTGTCTCTCACAGAGCGGTGCCGCAAATGGCGGATACCAGAGAAGTATTGAACAAGCTCCACGATGAAGGAATGTTCGAATCAAATTCGCGCATTCTCACCATTGTAGCAAACGAGCGCGGCGCTATCGACGCCACTCAAGTGCCTGGCGTCACAGATATGGGCTTTCCGCTCAGTTTATCTGAAACATTTCAACAAAGAAATACAGGAGCAACGGTCGAACAAGCCTGGCACCGGCTAGAACGTGTCAAGCACCATTGTGAACGTCATGGCAAACAATTGGTCGTTTATTTGAGCATGGGATTCGGCAATCCGTACGGAGATGATTGGAGTCCTAACGTTCTCACTGATTTCATCGGTCATCTTGCGGAAAGAATTCAACCTCAGGTGATTGCATTGAGCGATACGATCGGAAAGGCAGATCCTGAAACCATATCATCTGCTTTTGACTCGGCTATATCGCATTTTGATTCCATCTCCTTTGGTGCACATCTTCACGCCCATCCTCATGAAGTTGAATCTAAAATAAAAGCTGCATTTGATAGTGGGTGCAGAAGATTTGATGGAGCCATTAGAGGAATCGGTGGATGTCCTATGGCACAAGATGAATTGGTCGGGAACATTCCAACAGAACAGCTGATCAGTTACTTTGAAAACTTCGAAGCATGGAAACTCCCCAATCAGCGGGCGTGGGAACATGCAATGAGCATCGCAGTTGATTTATTCCAAGATTGATTTTTTTGCCAAAAAAAATTGCCTCAATTGAGGCAATATTCAAAAAGGTTCACTTCGAACTTGTGACGATGCATGTAGATCTGTTCGAATTTGTTGATATCGATGTGGATGCGAAAGTGTTTCATGGAAAAGGTTAATAACCCCTTCTACGATATTAATCGAATAAATGTTACGTTTCATCGCTTAAAAAACACTCCAACTAACCAACATCAAGCGGTAACCACAAATGCAAGAGCCAGTCCCCCAATGGTTACGAGCATTTTATTTCGATTGAACCGATGGCCATCACCCGTTTCAAATAAGATTGTGGTGCTGATATGCAGAAGAATCCCAATCAATAAACCACTCGCATATTGCGGCAAATATGCTGCCCAAGACAAACTTGACTGGAGAAGATTGATGAAACCAAGCATTCCAAGAAGTGGAGTCAATCCGAAGAAAACCAAGGCAGTCCATTGCCTTGAGCGGCTGACTCCAAATGCATCGAGCATGCTCATCAGAACGAGGGCGACGGGAAACTTGTGAAGAATCAATCCGAGCATAAGGGTTAAATCGATTGATTCAATGCCTGTGAGATGGACGTGGTCCGAATGATCATGATGCATGTGCACGTTTTGATCCACATGTTCATGACTGCCCAATGGCATCGCTTCTATGAATGCATGCAGACAGAGGCTGAAATACATCGCCCAAGGCATATTGCCTTGCGAATTTTTCGTTTCATAATGATGCGCATGACCGTGTTCAACGCCTTGCGAAAGGTATTCGAGAATACCTTGCAATAAGAATCCCAATACGACGACATAGCCTGCGTTCGGATTCAAAGCATAAGCATCAGGCACCAAGTGGTTGAAAATAATACCGATTAAGAATGCCCCTCCAAAGGCCAAAATCAGATTGAGTTGGTTCCGTAAAAGCGAGCCGAATCGATCGTAAACGAACGCACCTGCAATCGAAATAAGAAACAAGATTAAGCTGGCGATCCACATAGCAATCAATGGGCCACAATGATACACCGATGGCTGCTCTTACCCAAAGGTTGCAAGTTGTAATTACCAAACTGAGATTGCGAGTAAAACCCTGCTTGTTTCAGCATTTCATGAAGTTGTGAAGGAGAAAAGGCCTTGACGCGTTCCACATGATGCTTTGCCACCCCTGCGGCATCTACAAATTCAATGGACTTTTCAATCCAACCATTGGCGACTCTTCGGTGGATCTGAAAAACGATGCCTTCTTTAGTAACGCACTCTGAAGGAGTCAAATGTGCGGTGACATGCTCAAGATTGAGAAAATCCAAGATGAATGTTCCTCTATCTTTTAAAATCTGACGAATCCGTCTCAGTGTCTCAACGTGCTCCTGATCTGTTTGGAAATAACCAAAACTGGTAAACAACATCGTTATAGCATCAAATGAATCAGAGGGGAAATAATCCTCAAGCTTTCGCATATCCCCCTGGACAAAATCAATTTTTCCAGCTTGTGTCATGTGCAATGAACGTGCGCTCGTAATGTTATTTTGACTCAAGTCCATCCCGACCACATCGTGTCCATATGAAGACATGGCTGCCGCATGACGACCAGCCCCACACCCAACATCTAGAATCCGCAGAACACCATCACCCAAAAGAGATCGATTCATAACCATTCTCACAAAATCGATTGCCTCCTTCTGAGATCGGTGTCCATAAAGAATATGGTATTCTGGTTGATCGAACCAACGCTCGAACCACTCCGGGTCGCTTTTCCACAAGTTTTTACTCATTACTCTTGGTATGGGGCACTGCGAAGGTCGCCTCTATCGCGTTACTTTGAAACATGTCTATGGCAAACCCTTCAGAAATCGGCGCGCGTCCTTTGCGGTCGGATTATGATCTGGAAGCCGCAACGACGAACAACAGAGAATTTCAGTGGCAAGGCCCGATTGAGGAATGCTCCACAGACCACATCATCCAATGGATGGAAAATCGCCTCACTGAAATAGATGCTGGCAGTCTGCAGAAGAAGCGAATTTTAAGAGTGGCTATTGAAATACTGCAAAATCTACATCATCACGCCAAATCCCCTAAGGCAGATGTTTCCTTTGAAATCGTATCCGACCATGCATCACATTGGTGGATTCGCTCTGAGAACCCTGTCTCTAGGCAACAAGAGAACTACATCAAAGAAACGCTCAAAGCATTGAGCGACTCTGATCCGAATCAACTGCGAGCCATTCAACGAAATAAAATTGCATACGAAGCACGAAGCGAGCATGGAGGTGCCGGAGTTGGCTTAAACGAAATGATTCGAAAAAGTCTCGGGCAAGTTTATGTGGAGTTTACAAACGTGAATAGCAGTCAAAGACACGTTATCTTTTTAACTAAACTAGAATTGACATGAGTGATATCTCACTAGATGGTACGGCGAAAACTCCTACGGTGAAATTTGCAGAAAAACCCATTACAATGTCTTTAAGCGGACGTTCGATTCCTGAAAATTCTATTGAATTTTACAAACCGTTGTTGGAATGGATAGATCATCATGTCAATGCCGAGGAACCCGATGTTTCAATTTCAGTAAAACTTGAATACTTCAATACAAGCAGTAGCAAATGCTTGATGGACTTATTCAAGCGGATTGAAAAGGCTGCACCGCAGGCCAGTGTTCACTGGTATTACGAAGAGGAAGATGAAGACATGCTAGAGGCGGGTGAAGATTATGATGCCATCATTAACATTCCATTTCGCCTGATCGCAACCGCCTCTTGAGCAATCTTAAGGCCTACGCCTGCCCCATCCCAATCGTTCAAGAACCCGATTGACCAGAGCCACATACATCAGCAGCACCATGGCCCAAAGCATCATTCGATTGAATACCGATGTAGAAATTGTCCATGGACCAATGGTTTTCATTGGAGCATAAAAGGGGGCATTCCAAGCCTGCCGCCCCAAGGGCAATTGATGAATGAACGAAGTTTCTTGAACAAGGCCACGGCTCGTCATGGAAACGCGACGGGTGCGATCAGTCTGCATCACCCATGAGTGAAGCGTCTCGTTATGATGCTCGTCCTTTAATTGCTCAAGCTCAAAATTCTCAGCCATTCTATTCCGCATGGCATCACGTTCACTGAACGCAATTTTATAGGACTCTTTGAAGGCATTGCGCAACTGCTTATTCGTCTGGATATCCTCTGTTTTGTAGTTCCATGATTGGAGTTCTAACACTGCATTTTTCCACTCCTTCTCTCGAATAACTGTGTTTTCAATCGATTGAAATGAATTGAACCAAAAATCACGACGCCATGCCGACCTCTCCAAACGATCTTCGCAATCAATAAAAGGCGCATCATAATCATTATTTCGAGTCAGCTCAACAGCAATGCTCTCAAACCCCCAGCGTGAAGCCATGACGTTTCCAATCCACGGTACACGATCAACTTCGGTAAAAACAGGGTTAAAGCGATCGAACCGAATGATTGCACCACCGAAAATGATCTGAGGTATAATCAACAGAGGAATCATGATGTAAATCGTTTTCGCAGAGCGCATTGCAGAAGAGAGGTTCAGCCCCAATAAATTGGCAAAGGCACTTAAACCAAACAATGTCCAAAACAGTGTCCCAAATGCATTAGGGATTTGTAAAATTAGAATTGAAATCGCTGAATACATGAAACTCTGCACCGCAGAAAGGCTGAACATCAATGCAATTTTAGAAGTCAGATACGCGTTCCAATTCAATTTTAGAAACCGTTCTCGTTTCAAGAGCGGCCGGTCACGGAATATTTCCTCAGCACTAAAGCTCAGTCCCAGAAAAAGGGATACGATCACCGAGATGAATAAAAATTGTGGCAGGTTTTCGCTCAATCGATAACTGTACGCAACTCCCCCGTCCTGAAAACGCGTGAACGTGGCCAAAAATATGGCCAAAACCGGTGCTTGTAGGAGGTTCATCAGCACGTACTGACGGTTGCTCCTTTTGGCCTTCAAATCCCGCGTCCAATAGGTTCTCCATTGTTTCAACCAACTGGGCGCTTTTAGCGCTGTCGGCATGTCCTCTACAACACGAGAAGGAACAAGACCATTTGCGATAAATACGTTGTAAAAGTCAAACCATTCTTCAGGCAAAACTCGGCGATTGGATGTAACCTGTCCATAATCATCTACCATGCATGCTTCGATGATCTCAAAAATAGATTCGGGATTCACGGTACCACATTCACGACAAACCAAATCATTCGATTGAACCTGGTTGGAAAGCTGCTTGAAGTAAGCTAAACTTTGCAAGGGATTGCCTTGAAAAACGGGGTATCCTCCCGCATCGAGTAAAAGCAATCGATCAAATAGTTTGAAAATGTCCGAACTCGGTTGGTGAATGACGACGAAAATCAATTTACCACGAAGTGCTAATTCTTTCAGCAAGTCCATGATCTGCTCACTGTCTCGACTTGATAATCCACTCGTAGGTTCGTCTACAAACAAAACAGCAGGTTCACGAATCAATTCAAGTGCAATATTGAGACGTTTGCGCTGACCCCCAGAGATGGTTTTATCCATAACTGACCCCACCCGTAAATCACGGATTTCCCATAAGCCTAGACTTCGTAAGGTTTGATGCACATGAGCAATCAAATCTTCATTCGGCATAGCACCAAGACTCAACTCAGCACTGAAACGTAGATTCTCCTCTACCGTCAATTCAGAAATCAATACATCATCCTGCGCAATATGTCCGATCAGTCCAGACGAGAATTCATCCTCGTTGTAGATGTCACGTCCATTCAGCATGACTCGGCCAAACGTAGGCTGTTGTGAGCCATTTAAAATGTTCAACAATGTCGATTTACCGGATCCGCTTGACCCCATAATTCCAATCAATTGACCCTCATTAGCCTCGATGGTCAGCGGTTTCAATGCCGGTTCTGCTGGGTATTTAAAAAAATGGGCAATGTCTTGTGCAACGAAGGCGATCCGGTCATGATCAGCTGCTTGAATTGTAGAATGCTGGAGAATGTCACTGAAGAATAATGAGTGTCCAGCGTTATCCTTTACCACGCTCCCTTGAGTCATTGGTAAACAACAACTTTTTAATATCGGAATGCCATTTAGACGTAAGTCTCCACGGTCCAAATCTTTGACAAAGAACATGTCGTCCATGCTCGTGCGGCACATCAAAAGTGACTGCTCACCATGCCCCTTTCCAACGGGCATAGAAAAAATACTGCCCCCTGTCATCTCAAAAGGAAGTGCATCATCTCGGTTGTCAATCTTGACGAAATGCTTGATTCCATTCAAATCATCCTCCAACAGGTTCAA
The DNA here is from genome assembly GCA_002323795.1 of Flavobacteriales bacterium UBA1531. Classification (GTDB taxonomy): domain Bacteria; phylum Bacteroidota; class Bacteroidia; order Flavobacteriales_D; family Sanyastnellaceae; genus UA16. The sequence continues at coordinate 21,932 of DCPZ01000036.1, forward strand.
GGCTGTTCCAACAGCATTCAAAAAGCTATCAGAATCATCGATTGTGCCGGTTGACTTGGCCAATTCAGCCAATCGAATGAATACCACCAAACGATCCTTGACCGTCAACTCGCCTTTCACTTTATTGCATAGCACAAGTAGCTTGACTGATAACCTCGATTTCCGTTTTGCGAGCAAAACGGGATCGGAGGCGGCAGGCATTTTTCGATTGAATATATCCAACGCTTCATCGTAGCGTTTTAAGTAGTCCTCCGCAATCGAACGAGAAAGCCTGCCCAATAAGTAGCGACTAGCAACCTGACGACCCAACATGGCTTCTCGAGCACTCCGGCCAGAGGCCAAAAGAGCGAACAGTCGCATCAACGCGTCAAGAATTCCTGTGGTCATCATCGTGACCCCCTTACGTCCGCTTTGAGTAAAAAGTTACAAATTCAACCTATCAAAACTGCCTTTCATAGCACCCTTTATCTGGATTACCGATTATTCTCGGATTTCCATCGAGGTCCACAGGAGTCGAAAATTGCCCGAACGAACCATCCCAAAGTGCATTGTTCGAGTCAATGTGAAAATCACGGTTGGAAGCAGAAACGAATGGTGGTGCTTGATCCACCGTGCAGTTTTCAAGGATGCCTAAGGGAAATTCATTGTTCGAGATATCAAGCGCGCTGAAACGGACAAAAGGATCAGATGGTGGGTTCAACAGACTTACTACGAATTCATCAAAATCAGTCAAAGAGTAATTATTGCCCCAGAAAATGCAATTATTGAACGAACTTCCATCGAAACTGCGCACCTGGATTATTCCGTTGATGTCCTCGTACCAATCTGTCATCAAGACAGATGGCGCTTGTCGAACTCCTTCTGACCAATAGTTGACAAATGAGCAATGGTCCAAGCGATAGCTGCCGCCCAAAGTGAAAGCAGCCGTTGTTTGACCGCAGTCATAAAACAAATTATTGTATCCGTCTATGGTAGCTCCTTGTGCGAGCATGCCAATTGCACTCATATTGTAAATGCGCGTGTTTTGAATGGTCAGTGCAGCAGTTGCCGAGGTACCAGCAGTATCCACTTGCAGTCCGATTGTTCCATTTTTCAAAATCGCATGACGGATTTCGCATTCAACTCCTCCAAAGAGCCAAATACCGCCACGTTGCGCGGTTACTTCTTCAATGCCATATTCAGTTTCAAATTCGAAATCCAGTTCGATGCCCCATTGGCCAGCGTAATCTTCATAATTCTCATCCAATCGATCTCCCTGGAAAACCACTTCTTGACCCAACTGACCTGCGATGTTTAATGTTGATTGATAAACTAGCAATCCTCCACCATCATGCACATAAACCTGAGTTCCGGGGAGAATGGTCAATGAACACCCTGGTTCCACTTCAACGATTCCATAAATCACATGAGGCAAGTCAGCTGCCCATATTTCATCGCAAGACGGAAGTACCGTGATCTCGTCAAGACCACCGTGAAATCGTGCATTTTGTCCCCAAGCGGCCAACGTCACAGCTTGTTCGTTGCCATTTGTCACGAATCGAATCTGGTCTTCAATCACAAAAGGATTGCTTCCTTGCGTGGGGTCTACCGTTACTTCTATAAAAATCCACAGGCTGTCATTGGCCAAAATCGGCCAATCAGAAACACTTGGACCGACCGCACCATCAACGTTGATTCGGAATGGTGAGTTCAAACCATCGACTAAAGCTATTTCTTCGATCAATACTGCACTGCTATTGGGATTGAAAACCTTTAACGGTAGCGTTACCGAGCCAATAGTCGTGAATACAGTATCAAAAAGAACCGTATCTGCTGAAAATTCCAGTGTCAAATTCGGGTCGTCAGAATAACTCACTTTTCCGCATCCAGTGACCAATGAGAACGTCAATAGTGCACAAGCGCAGACAGCAACAAAAAAGGGATAAACAGGTTTAGACATCAGAAGCAAAGATGCAGCAGTTTCAATCGAAAACGAAGGTGCTGGAGGATAATTGTGCGTGATGCCGTATCTGAAACGAACTGCACACGTTTTCCATGAAAAAAGCCATGCACATCACAGGTGGACGGCATGGCTTTCAACAAAAGGTTCTGGGGTATTACCCTAAATAGCTTTTCAAAATGCGACTCCGGCTGGTGTGCTTCAATCGTCGAATCGCCTTCTCTTTAATTTGTCGGACGCGCTCTCGGGTCAAGTCAAATCGTTCTCCAATTTCCTCAAGTGTCATCGGATGTTCTCCGTTCAAACCAAAGTACAAGCGGATTACATCTCCTTCTCGAGGGGTCAATGTTCGCAACGAGCGTTCGATTTCCTTTCGGAGCGATTCGGTCATCAAATCCGTATCCGGCGCAGGTGTGTCTCCGGTGCGCATGACATCGTACATATTGCTCGAAGATTCATCACCGTCTTTCAATGGGGCATCCATTGAGACGTGTCTTCCAGCATTCTTCATGCTCTGCTTCACTTCATCCAAGGTCATGTCCAAGGTTTCTGCAAGTTCAGCTGCTGTTGGAGGTCGCTCGAATTCTTGCTCCAAGCGGGCAAATGCCTTATTGATTTTATTGATTGAGCCAATTTTATTCAGTGGCAAACGAACAATTCGACTTTGCTCCGCAAGTGCCTGGAGAATGCTTTGACGAATCCACCAAACAGCGTACGAAATGAACTTAAATCCTCTCGTCTCATCAAATCGCTGCGCTGCTTTGATCAATCCAAGGTTGCCTTCATTGATTAAATCGGGCAGTGATAGCCCTTGATTTTGATACTGCTTTGATACAGAAACCACGAAACGAAGATTGGCTTTTGTCAGTTTTTCCAAGGCTACTTGGTCGCCCTTTTTAATCCTCCTCGCCAACTCCACCTCTTCTTCGGCGGTAATCAAATCTACACGTCCAATTTCTTGAAGGTATTTGTCCAACGACGCCGTTTCGCGGTTGGTAACCTGCTTGGTGATTTTAAGCTGCCTCATTTATTGGATTCCTTTTTCAGTTCTTATTCAACGTCTAACTACGAATTGGTGGAAAAGACTATTCAGAGTGCGAGGAAGAGCCTTCTTCACGCCGTGGCCCACGATCTCTTCCGCGATCACTTCGAGGACCGCGGTCACGACCACGATCACCCCGGTCACCACGCGATCGCTCGGGGCGTTCGACATAGCCTTCCGGTTTTGGCATCAAAACCTTTCGGCTCAGTTTGATCTTACCAGTCTTGTCATCGCGTCCTACCACTTTAAACTTGACCACCTCACCTTCCTTCAGAATATCTTCAACGCGATCAACACGTTTCCAATCTAACTCCGAAACGTGCAGTAATCCATCCTGACCTGGAATCACTTCGACAAAAGCGCCATACGGCATGATGCTCTTGACCTTTCCTTCATATTCCTCGCCAATGTTGACCGTTGGAGGGAAAGCAATGGCTTTAATCTTCGCAACCGCAGCTTCAATAGCGGATTTGTTTGATGCTGAAATTTCAACAATTCCTTTTCCATCGACATCTTCAATGCTAATCACTGTTTCGGTATCGGCTTGAATCTCTTGGATGATTTTACCACCTGGACCAATGATTGGTCCAATGGATTCGCCAGGGACTTCCAACGCAACGATACGTGGTGCGTGGTCTTTGTAATCATCACGTGGCTCAGCAATGCTATGCAACATTTCGCGTCGAATATGATGACGTCCTTCGCGGGCTTGTTCCAATGCTTCTCGCAGTTGCTGGAAGCTCAATCCTTTGATTTTGATGTCCATCTGACACGCCGTGATACCCTTTTCGGTTCCTGTAACCTTGAAGTCCATGTCGCCAAGATGAT
>DCPZ01000012.1 GCA_002323795.1 Flavobacteriales bacterium UBA1531
AGCTCAGGACCGTGGCATTCGCGTCACCGGGTCTGAATTGGTCGGATTGCTTCCGTTGCGCGTTTTGACTGAGGCAGCAGATTATTTCCTCAAAAAGCAGCAACGCTCTTTGGGAGTTTCAGATGCCGAGAAAGTCAAAATTGCCGTCAAATCACTCGGACTTGATGATCTGGCCCCTTTTGATTCCTCGAAACGGGTCATAGAGTACGTGATTGCTGCATCAGGTGATACACCGCTGCTCGACATGAGCATGCGCTCATTTGCGGAGGAAACTGCATCGGAATCTCCGGCTCCTGGCGGGGGCTCAGTTGCTGCTTATGCCAGCACAATGGGAGTTGCACTCGCAACCATGGTCGCAAATTTATCTGCACATAAACGGGGATGGGATGAGCGTTGGACTGAATTCAGTGACGTTGCTGAACGCGGAGTGATTCTACAGATCCAATTGGCTGGGCTTGTGGATGCTGACACAGCGGCGTTCAATCGAATTATGGAAGCCTATGGTCTGCCCAAATCCACGAAGGAACAGAAGGACGTTCGGTATCGGGCCATCCAAAATGCAACAAAGCATGCAATTGAAATTCCAATGCAAGTGGCTCGTTTGTCCATGCAAGCAATGCAAGTGGCTCAGGAGATGGCCGCGAATGGTAATCCGAATTCCATTACCGACGCTGGCGTTGGTGCAATGGCTATTCGTACAGGAGTGAAAGGAGCCATTTTGAATGCACGTGTTAATTTGGCTGATTTAGACGATGCTGAATTTTCAGAAAAGACTTTGGAAGAGTGCAATCATATGTGGAGTGAAATAGAAAAGTTGGAATCTTCGGTACTTTCGCGCGTCGACGAGTTGCTTGGCGCTTGATTCGGTTGATTTCGAAGATCAAGAAACATAAAAGGCCCGCAACGCGGGCCTTTTATGTTCGATTGCTCATTCAATGAGCATCCATAAGACTTAGCTTACTATGTTTCGACGCTCCTTGATTCGAGCGGCTTTTCCAGTCAATTCGCGGAGGTAATAGATGCGCGCGCGACGTACTTTTCCTCGCTTGTTGACTTCGATTTTATCAATGAAGGGAGAAGCAGAAGGGAACACCCGCTCGACTCCAATTCCAGAGGCAATTTTACGCACTGTGAAGGTTGCGGTATGCCCTTTGCCGCGGCGTTGGATAACCACACCTTGGAATTTTTGCAAACGCTCCTTGTTGCCTTCTCGGATTTTAATCGTGACTGTTACGGTATCCCCAGCGCCGAATTCTGGCCATTCTGGTGTTTCCACTATCTTGCTTGCGATGTCCTTAATCCGGTCCATTGTCTTGACGTTTACTGCTTCCGTGAATTGGGGTGCAATATTACGAAGAATTGCGGTAGGTTTTGAACTACCAGTCAGGAATCTTTTTCAAACAAATCAGGTCGCAACGCTTGAGTGCGTTCAATCGCTTGTTCTTCGAGCCACGTATTGATGGCTTTATGATCTCCTGATCTCAATATTTCCGGCACTTTCCAGCCGTTGTAATCCGCAGGCCTCGTGTATACCGGAGGAGCCAGTAGGTTGTCTTGAAAGCTATCTGTTAGAGCACTTTGTTCATCTCCTATGACGCCAGGAATCAGTCGAACAATGGCATCGGTTAAAACGGCTGCTGCAAGCTCGCCACCAGAAAGAACATAGTCACCAATTGATATTTCACGGGTGACCAAGTGCTCACGAATCCGCTGATCGATTCCTTTGTAGTGCCCGCAGAGCAGAATAAGGTTTCCTTGCATAGACAAATGGTTCACTGCCGTTTGTTTCAACTGTTCACCATCTGGTGTGAGAAACACCACTTCGGCATAGTGCCTTTCTTTTTGCAGTGATTCAATGGCATCTGCAATGGGCTGAATCGTCAGCACCATTCCGGCTGATCCACCGAAGGGTTCGTCATCTATTTTTTTGTGTTTATCCGTGCTCCAATCTCGAATGTTGTGCACCACAATCTCGACCAGACCTTTTTCTTGAGCACGTTTTACGATGCTATCAGAGAATGGTCCTTCCAATAATCCCGGAACCGCAGAGAGTATATCGATGCGCATGTTGCGAAGTTAAGCGGGGCAGGCTTTCGTCCATGCGTTTTGTTGATTTATGGCAAACCAAGTGCGAGAAGCGTCGTAAATTCGTAGTTCAACAAAATAGGGGTCGTATTACGAGTTATGAAGGATCGAAAAGATTATAAGACGGTCGTTAGTCACCCGTTTCACGTGTTCAATGGTATATTCTTAACGCTGCCACTGGACGGGATTCGTCAGACAGGTTTGCGCGTTCCGCTGCTACAGGAAAACTGTGACTTGGGATTGGCGAATTCAAAGGAGCCGAGCGAGATTCTCGAAGAATTCTTCAAAAGTCAAGGATTGAACACGCAGCAGGAACAGGCGGATCTATTGTTTCGAATCATTCAATATGTCGAACGACAAGTGGTTCTCGTCGATGCATTGGAAGATGCCCGATATGCGCAATTGAATGATCTTGGAGGAGTGGAGTCGTTGCAGAGTTTCATGCAGCGCATTCGACGACATGGCAAAGAGGAAGAGCTCAAAGAAATTCTCGGTGATTATGCGGTTCGGGTTGTTCTCACAGCACACCCGACCCAGTTTTATCCCGGCAACGCCCTTGCGATCATCACTGATTTGGCGAAAGCCATGGAGAACAATGATTTGGTGAGCATTCGAAAATTGTTGCATCAGTTGGGTTTGACTCCATTTTTCCAATCGGAGCCGCCTTCCCCATACGATGAGGCGGTGCGTCAATCTTGGTACCTTGAAAATGTTTTTTACCATGCCGTTCCAGAGCTTTATGCCCGTGTGGCTCAAGCGCTAGACGACGCATCGGCGCTTTCACTGAGCGAGCAACTGATTTCCATTGGCTTTTGGCCCGGAGGCGATCGCGATGGCAATCCGTTTGTAGACTCGAAAACGACTTGGCATGTTGCTGAAAGACTGCGTGCAACCTTATTGCGTTGTTATCGCAGAGAAATTCGCGACTTGCGTCGTCGCATCACGTTCAAGCATGTTTCATCACAGCTTGACCTGCTGCAAGATCAGATTGAGTTTGCCATGTTGCATCCAGATGACCAGCGGTTGTCTGTGGTGTCGCTTACAGAAAGATTGGAAGAAGTGGCAGAATGGGTTGCGAAGCATTCCAATGGTCTGTATTTGAGCAAAATCCGTGGATTTCAATTCAAATTACGCCTATTCGGATTGCACTTCGCGAGCTTGGACATTCGACAAGACAGTCGCGTCATTCAAAGCGCATTGCGCACTGCTCTCTCGTCAGGAGGCGATGCGTTGAATGTGTTTGAGGAAATGACCCAATCGGAGAAGATTGAATTTTTGATGAATTCCGATCTGCCGTCGGATGTCACGGGATTGGGTGAGGAGCGCCATCAAGACGTCATTGATTCACTCCGAGTGATGATGCGCATCCAAGAACAGAATGGGCCTCGAGCTTGTCAGCGCTTCATCATTAGCAATTGTAGAGGAATGATTGACATAGCTGCTGTCATTGGACTGGCCCGTATGGCCGGAGTCTGGCAGAAGATGGAACTGGATGTTGTCCCGTTATTTGAAACGATTGATGACCTTGCTAACGCTGAGTCTGAGATGCAGCTGATGTACGCCCATGCGACGTATCGCAAACACCTCACGACGCGCGCAGAAAAGCAGACGGTCATGCTGGGGTTTTCGGATGGAACGAAAGACGGAGGCTATTTGCAAGCAAATTGGTCTATTTATCAGGCCAAAAGGCGTTTGACTGAGTTGTCCCGAGCAGCGGGAGTGACAGTTTTGTTCTTTGATGGTCGAGGCGGGCCACCAGCTCGAGGTGGTGGAAATACGCACAGGTTTTATGCTTCACTGGGATCGGACATTGAAAACACAGAAATTCAAACAACCATCCAAGGTCAGACGATCAGTTCCAATTTCGGAATACCGAAGTCCGCGGGATTCAATCTTGAATTGCTCTTGACTGCTGGATTGCAGAGCCGTCTGTTCGATGATAAACAGACCGAACTCTCAGATGAGCAGTCTGATTTGATGGAAGAGCTCGGACGGCTCAGCCACGGGCATTATGAAGAGTTGAAGGCGCACCCGCAATTCATGCCATATCTCTCGAACCGGGGGACTTTGAAATACTATGGTGAGACAAACATTGGAAGTCGGCCAACAAGCCGCGCCAAAGAGGGAGAATTGACTTTCGGTGACTTGAGAGCCATTCCGTTCGTGGGATCTTGGACGCAGTTGAAGCAAAATGTGCCTGGATTCTTCGGGCTTGGTTATGCATTGGCTCATTTGGATTCTATGGATAGACTCGACGAAGCGGCTGAACTTTATGCGAACAATGCTTTTTTTCGAGCCCTCGTAGAAAATAGCATGCAAAGCATGGTGAAGAGCGACTTCAGACTTACGGCGCACCTCGAGAATGATGAACGATTCGGTGGTATCTGGACAACGATTCGGGAGGAATTCATTCGGACCAAGCGTTATGTCCTGCAGATTTCAGGACAAAAGGAATTGATGGAGCGAAACCAGCATATCAAAGAGAGCATAGCCTTGCGTGATGGAATCATTCGCCCGCTGCTGGTAATTCAGCATTTCGCTTTGGGAGAAATTGATCGGTCACAAGGCAAGGGCGATTGGGATGATGAAGTGTTGAAGCGCCTCGTGGTTCGATCGATGTTCGGAATCATCAATGCCAGCAGAAACGCAGTCTAAGCGTCGATTCCGTTCCACATTTACATTGGAGCCAAAAAAAAAGGCAGACCAAATGGTCCGCCTTTTTTCCCTGGAGATGGATGCAATTATCGCAATCCTTTGACCAAGTCCATTTCGTCAATGAGATTGTCTGCTCCGGCAAACTTATCTAGGATCCATAGGACATATCGGATGTCAACTGAAATGGTCCGTTGCAGCTCGTTCTCAAATGCAATATCCCCACTCATTGCTTCCCAGTTACCATCGAAAGCACAACCGATGAGGTCACCATTCGCGTCCATGACAGGTGATCCCGAGTTGCCACCCGTGATATCGGTTCCATGGATAAAGCAAACCACCAGTTCACCCGATTCGTCAGCATATTGACCGAAGTCGCGGCTGCGAATCATTTCGTCCAATGCATCAGGGACAATGAATTCAGGGTTTGAATTGTCTTTCTTCTCGAGTATTCCATTGGCTGTGGTGATGAAATCATAACTGACGGCATCAGCTGGGTTGTATGGAGCAACGGCTCCGTATGTAATGCGCATGGTGCTGTTGGCATCAGGTGCGATAGCACGGTCAGCATCCATCTCACGCAGTCCTTTCACAAACAATCGATAGCCACGATTGAATTTAGCTTCAGCGGGATTAGCCATTCCTGCGAAATACGCTTGGATTGCGCTATTTCCGACGGTAATTGCCAAGTCTTTATCCATTGCTTTTTGCGATGGATTTGCGATGAATGCAGCGCATCGGTCTGCGTCGACGAGGAAGCTTTTGGCATACATTTTATCTGCGTATCGATTGAAGTCATTCTTGTATTTACCGGCCACCGTTGCAAAGAAGGATGGGTGATATGCGGGATCGATATCATCACGGAATTTGGTCATCAGGTTGACGAAGAGATCTCGGTCTGTCGCCTGATCGTACTCGCGAAAGTGTCCGTTCACATAATCTGTCATTGCTGCTTGTGTTGCAGTAACTTCTTCCGGATCCTCGCTGAATAGGCCCGCAGCCATGCGGTAGAAGCGAAAAGCGAACAAACTGATGTCACAACCGATGAGTCCAGCTTCAAGGGCATAGACTTTACCTCGCACAGAAGCATCAGTTTCATCGTAATAATCACTGATCATCTCGAGTGTTCCTTCGTACTCTTTGGCTCTTGCTGGGTCTTCGTTCATCCACATGCTAAAGCGAGCTTCCAATTCTTGCTTTTGTGTTTGCACGTCCAAACGCTTGAGACCTTTTGATTGACCGATATAGTACTTCCAGTAGTTGGCGGTTTGCGCGTATTTCGCTGCATATTGAATGCGCACAGCTGGGTCCGCGTCCATGTGAGATTTCATAGTCTTCAACTTCAAGTCTCGCACTTCAACCACGGATGGGTTGTACAATTCGAGGGCTTGTTCAATTCCCCAGCTGCTCAGAAATCGGTCAGTGCTCCCAGGATATCCCATGACCATCGTAAAATCGTCCTCTGAAACTCCGTCCATCGAAATGCGCAGGTGTCGTTTGGGTTGGTAAGGAATATTAGCATCACTGAAATCAGCTGGTTCATTGTCTTCTCCTGCATAGATGCGTAGCATTGAGAAATCACATGTGTGGCGAGGCCACATCCAGTTGTCGGTGTCTCCGCCGTATTTTCCTACGCTCTCTGGTGGAGCAGCGACGAGTCTAATGTCTTTGTAAGTCTTGTACTCAAACATGTAGAACTCGTTGTCATAGTAGAAACTTTTGAGGTCGAGTTCTTTATTTCCATCGGGATTCATTTCGGTCATGAGAGCCTTGCGTGCCTCACCAATGGCGGCTTCACGTTCGTCTTCACTCATTTCGCTTGTAACGTCGGCGAGCATTCGATCCGTAACGTCGTCAATCCTCACTAGGAAGCTGATTACAAAATCATCAATGTGCATTTCCTGCTCGAATGCTTTCGCGAAGAAACCGTCGGATAAGTAATTATTTTCGGTCGAGCTGAATCCCTGAATCGCGTCGTATGCGCAGTGGTGATTTGTCAATACAAGCCCTTGCGATGAAATGACCTCACCGGTGCACGATCCACCGTTGAGACGTACAATCGCATCCTTCAAAGAGGCATTATTGATGTCATAAATTTCTTCAGCAGTGAGGTTCAATCCCATGCCTTGCATTTCAGCCATGGTGATGCGATTGAGCATATTGACAATCCACATTCCTTCATCGGCTTGTGTCGTCAATCCCGGAAGCATCATGCCGATGACCAGGAGGATAGAGGTGATTTTTTTCATTTGATCAATTTGGTTTTGTTTCTTTTGGCTCCCAACGAGTTTCATCGAGGATGAGCTGAAGGGCAGTATATAGGTTGTTCAAGTCAGGGCCTCCGTATCGGACCTTGACACGTTTTCCTTTAATTGTGGTAATGGTCGCAGGTAAGTCTGTAATCCGAGGATTGTCATATTCGTCATTCAGCGAATTGTACTGACACGATGCCGCGGATTCGTTGATTGATTCAAAGTGCTTTCTTGCCTTTTCGGGATCTAAAATCCCTTGGAATTCACCAGGCTGCAGCGAGGATAGGGGACCTTCGTTGAATGGCCGCGTAATGGTCAACTCCATTGAAGTACGATTTTTCCAAATGAACTTGAAGGCAGGACAAGGGCCAAAACAGGCGGTTTTTTCAAAGTATATTTCCTCGTTTGAGGTTTTGTGTTCGAGATGTCTCTGACTGCTGTCAATAAATACATTGTCCAATGATCGTTGCATGCGGTGCGTGACGCAACTCCATAAGCTGATTGTGAGGGAAAGAAGCAGAACGATGTGAGTCGTCTTCATTTTTTGCGGCTCTTTTTGTTCTCTTTGATTTCCTTCGTCTTTGCGGCTTGTTCCTTTTGCATTTGCTCCAGTCGTTCTTGGAAACCAGATTTCTTTTTGGGCTTGGCCTTATTCTCCTCAATTTTTTCGCGAATCTTATCCTCGTCGATGAAAAACGCTTTTATCGCGAGCATTTGTCCCATGCTAATAACGTTGGCGGCAAGGTAATAAAGGCTCAATCCAGAGGCGAATCGATTGAAGAAGAAAAGCATCATCAGAGGGAACATCTGTTGGATCACCTTCATGTTCGGCATCCCCGGCTGCTGGGGTTGTGGCGGCTGATTGGCCATCGTCAGTCTCATGTAGAAAAAAGTTGAAGCTGACATCAAAATTGTAAATCCACTGACGTGCGCACCGTAAAACGGAATGCTAAAGGGAAGATCTAGAATGCTATCAAAAGCTCCAAGATCGTCTGCCCATAAAAACGATTGCCCGCGCATATCGATGTTTGCCGGAAAGAAGCGAAACATCGCATAGAGAATTGGCATTTGAAGCAATCCGGGTAAGCACCCGGCCAATGGATTGACGCCGGTTTGACGATACAGGGCCATGGTGGCCTGCTGTTTGCCCATTGCGTCATCACCAAATTTTTCAGTGAGCGCATCAATTTCCGGCCTGAGCACACGCATTTTGGCGGACGACTTGAAGTTTTTCCAAGTGATCGGAGAGAGCGCCATCTTGATGATGAGCGTGATGATCAGAATGATGATCCCCGCTGAGATAAAATAGTTGCTGAGCAATTGATAGAGAGGAAGAATGGCATTTCGATTTACCCAGCCGAAAATCCACCATCCGTAATCAATGATCCGATCCGCTTCGTTTAGGCCAGTTGCAACGAGAGCGTCTTGTTCGTTGGGACCGAAGTAAAAATTGAAGGTTGCAGCAGTTTGATTTCCCACATTCTGTGCTGAAAATGGCAGCAGCGCGGCATATTGCATGGTCACCACTGAATCTTCTTCTGGAACAAGGGTGGTCAGCATTGATCCGGCCTCAAAACCCGATGCTGTTGATACAATGGCAGAGAAGAAGTTTTGTTTGAAAGCAACCCATTCCAAGGATGTTTCGGCTTCGAACTCGTCAGCTCGTCCATCACTCAGATAATATCTTCCTTGGCCTTCTTCCTTGTAGTAAATGCTGCTGTGTTGACGTTCCCAATCGAGCCCTTTTTCATTGGAAATTCCCACGGCATTCCATGCGAGGGCAAAGTCTTCTCCGAGATCATAACCGAAGCCTTCGAAACTCAAGTTAGATTCCAGTTGACTGCCGGTGAGTTGATGGCTCCATCGAATTGATTTGCCTGCGGAAGTGCTTGAAACGAGCACGAGTTCTTTGTCGGTTTGGCGCTCCACCGTGAAGTGAAATTCGTTCAAGGACAACGGACGATTTATTTCGTTGAATTCGAAGAGAACACCGATTTCGCTCTCCTCAGGTTGCCAGAGCGCAACTTGATCGTTGGAACCGTATTTGTTGTATTGTGGCAATGTCGCTGAATGGGGCGTTCCCCCTCGGCTGGTAAACTCGATTTGAACGACTTCGTTACCGAGGGTAAATGTCGCGTCTTGACCTACGGCTGCTGCTGCCAATGATCCAAAGCGTTCTTCCAGTTTTGAATCTTTGATAGCTCCAATCGTTTCAGGGGCGATTGCCAATTCCTCTTGACGCAAGGTCGCTTGGAACACCTCCTCCTCAGCTTGGAGTAAGCTGTCTTCGCGCGCTTTTTCCGCGAGACGTTCTTGTTCGGCGATGGCCGCATTGCGCTCCTCTTCGGAAGGCGTTGAGTACCAAATATATCCGACGTACAGGGCCACCATCAAAATGATGCCAGTGATTTGATTTCTATCCATGATCAGCGACGAAGTTAAGGGGATTCAGGCGGAAGTGGTATGGATTGTGGACTGAGTGTTTACCATTGTTCGTGCCCTGGAGCGAGCCACAGTCCATGGTGCTTCATGAATGACTCCACGACATCTCTGACGCAACCTTTACCTCCTTCTTTTGGGCTGATGTAATCACATGCGTCCTGCACTTCAGAAGCGGCATCAGCTGGGCAACATGAAAGACCAACCTTTCGGAGCACTGGAAGGTCGGGCAAATCATCTCCCATGTACGCGACTTCATCAAACGTGATGTTCATTCGTTCACAAATTCCTTCGAGGACTTCCATTTTATTGTGGCTGCCCATGTGGACCTCCTGTACTCCAAGGTACCGCATTCGATCACCCACACTTTCTTCTTTTCCACCGCTGATAAGTGCTATAGCTACGTCCTGCTTACGTGCCCATTGCACGGCAAATCCATCGCGCGCATTGGCCGATCTGAGCATGTTTCCTTCAGTAGTGATAATGATTTGTCCATCCGTGAATACACCGTCGTAATCAAATGCGAGTAATTTTATGGTCTGGAGTTGCTGGTTGGAGAGGGTCATGGTTGCGGATTCTCTGAAGCGTGATGAAAAGATTGAATGCTGTGACTCAGCGCGATGTACACTGGCTTGAATTCAGGATGAGTTGCGAGCAGTTGCATGTGAGCATCGAGTGCGGATTGATCCCGCCGAATGGCGGGCCCTGTTTGATGTTTTTTCGAAGCTCCTGCAACGGCATTTTCAACAATTTGTTGGGCAATGGGCTGGAACAAATCCCAAGGCAAAGCTGCACGCTCACAAAGCTCTTGAGCAAGTGCAAAACAATGGTTTGTAAAATTGGCTGCGAAAACGGCGGTGAGGTGTGCCGTTTGTCTTTCAGTTTCTGAAAGTTCGTACAAATCAGATGCAATCAGTTCAGCGAACTTGGTCATTGCTTTTCTCGCTGAGTTGGAGCAAGTAATCGCAATGGGGAAGCCGCCATTCTCTGACTTTGCGTGCGAAACAATACTCTGTACAGGCCAAAGAACGCCTCCAGGGCGCGCAGGGTCAGGCTGGCAGCCGCTGAAGTGAATGACCATAGGCTTGGTCGGGAGTTGCTCTATGATTTCAAATATGGCATCGTCCGCGATTGCCACCAATATGGCATCAACAGTTGAAGGGATTTGGCTTGGGTCTGATATGATTTGAGCATTTCCGCGTTCCATGCCTGCAGGCATGGACGCAGAACGGTTGCAAAATGCTTCAATGTGAATTCCTTGCCTTTGCCATGCAGATCCAAGGACCGTTGCAACATTGCCGTTTCCAACGAGCGCTACCGTTCGAATATTATTCATGATGAGGTCATCTCGAGGAATGCGCATTGGATTTATTGTCACGCTTCCACCTGGCGTAAACGGCCATCCCGGCCCCAATTGCCATTAGAATGCAACCTAGCCAGAGGACATTGATCAGTGGGAAGAGAACCGCTTGCATCACAACAAAATCACGTCGCACAGAAATGTGCTCCCAAACGGTCATTTCGAGTGATTCATTTTGAGGATTGAATGACTCGATCCGCATTTTGATTCCAAATTTTTCTGCTTCGAACATGTCTGGAATGACCAGGCTATCCCGCACAATATAGAGTGGTTCGAATTGCGACTGTATCGTTTTGTTTTTCAACTGCACGCAGGCGGCTACAGCAAGGTCTTTACGCAGGAGACCGCGATCGGGTTTCTCAAAATCCTCGATGGCTCGGAGACTGTCGACCAAAAGTAGTGTGTGTCCAATGAGCATACTGTCTCCGACCTGCATGGTGTGTGTTCGTCCACCCATCCACCCATCTTCATCCGTTTCGGGAGGTGTTACACGTCCCCATTTGATGTGAGTGTAAAGGTCTCGGTGAAGCCAATGCCGGGTGTCAGGTTCGGGCGCATTGCCCATTTGCTCATTCAGTTGAATCCGAGGTTCCAGAGTGAATATTTTCTCTCCAGGCACGCCTGATTCCCAGATTCTTGCCGCATTTGCTTGTCGCTCATTGGGAAATGGAATGAACATCCAATGATCTTCCATGTCATCGGTGAAGAGTTGGGAGGCTTCGTGCGCTTCAAGGGCTTCAAAAACCATTCCGTCGAAATAAACCACTTCTCCTGGGGAGTATGTTCGGGTTTGCTTCTCGAAGTAATCCATGCGGAACTTGACATGAATGCCCTCGGTGTAGCGATCGCGGTAACTGACGAAATATTCGCCCATGTTCAGCGTGTCGCCTTCCATGATCAGCAGGTCTTCTCGGTTGTTGAGCTCCTCGTTAAGAGTGCTGATGTCGCCAATCTGATTCTGAGAGATGATGTTTTTTTGGCTCGTACTCAGTACCGCACCAAAAATGACCAATCCAAATCCAACGTGAGCGAGTGGTGAACCGATTTGCCTCCATTTTCCTCTGCCCAATTGGACAATGTAGTCGGCGTTTGAAGCGGTAGCAAAAAGCGCTGCGAACAGGAGAGCGACTCGCGGCACTTCCCACCATTCAAAGGAGAACTGCCAGAGTAAAGC
>DCPZ01000079.1 GCA_002323795.1 Flavobacteriales bacterium UBA1531
GATTCTCCTTTTTTTGAGACCAAATCAGTGGTCTATGTGAAGTTAAAGTAATTTGCTCTTTGGCCTTTTTTTCTTTCCTGATGGGGCTAAAAAGGCGTTAAAAGAAGAAGAGGAACTCCTTCGAGTCCCTCTTCATAACCTGCAAGAAATTGAAACCAACACAGTATTCTCAGACCGTGTCTGCCTTTTAGACGATGCAATTGAGTGAGGGTTGCCTTGCGAGTTCCTATTTATTTCAGCCAGCAACAAAACGGTATCCCACACCGCGCACGGAAGTGAAGTGTTTGGGCTTTTTGGGGTCCACTTCAAAATACTTTCGGAATGCCACAATGAAGTTGTCAATCGTGCGGGTTTTTGGAAACGCCGAATACCCCCAAACGATCTTAAGGATTTCTTCACGGCTAACAACCTGATTCGTGCGGGAGATGAGAAGCCGAAGCAGGCTGGCCTCGCGTTTTGTAATGCTCGCCACCGTTCCCTCGCGCGTAGTAATTTCGTAGCCGTCAAAATCGATCCGGCAACCTTCTCCAAAAGTGCAAATCGATTCCATAACTTCCCATGAGGGCTGCGTTGTGCGAATCAATCTTTTTACCCGCAACAGGAGTTCTTCCAAATGGAAAGGCTTACCAAGGTAATCATCGCCACCCGCCTTGAGCCCCTCCACTCGATCGACCCCTTCATTTTTGGCAGTTAGAAAAAGAACAGGCAGATCTGATCCCTCCACCCGAAGAGCCTGGCAAACTTCCAGTCCGTCCATTTTGGGCATCATGACATCAAGCACAGCAGCATCGAGGTAGTGTTCCTTTGCCATCTGCAGTGCCTCTTCGCCATTCTCAGCCTCTATGACAAACCAGCCCTCTCGCTCGAAGTTGAGTTTGACGGTCCGGCGAAGGGTCAGGTCATCTTCGGCCAGTAGGATGCGTGGTTGAGGTTGAGATGAATTGTGCATGGTGTAAATTTCGGACGAAATTGTTTCAATGGAGATGGAAAAACTGAATGAAGTACCAACAATTGCCGATGCCATTGGTTTAGAAGTGCTCACTGTTGAACCAGAGCGGGTGACAGGGAGGATGCCTGTTGATGCTCGAACACATCAGCCGTATGGCTTGCTTCATGGCGGAGCGAGTGTTGTGTTGGCAGAGACGTTGGGCTCGGTGGGTTCGCATTTTTTGGTAAAAGATCAAGGCAAAGCAGCGGTGGGTGTAGAAGTCAACGCAAACCACGTTCGAGGCGTCCGATCGGGATGGGTCTATGGTGAAGCGATTTTGGTTCACCGAGGAGGGAAGATGCATGTTTGGACCATCGACATTAAGGATGAACAAGAAAGGCTGGTATGCACCAGTCGGCTCACGGTCATGATCATTGCTCAACCGAAAAAAAGCGACTCAGCGACTGCGGAGTGAACGGCATGAAAAACAATGCTCGACCTTTTCAGCTTTGGTGGAAGATGCCGGGATCTGGAATTGATGAAATCTGGACACTTGATGCTGATGACGTCGGTGCCACGGTGTTTCATTTTTCTCCATTTGACCGCTCTCAAAATGCACCTTCTCTGCAATTAAGAGGGACCAAACGACCAGCCGCAGCGCCTGAGAGTGGGACAATAAAACTGCATTCTTCACCTGAAAAGAGCGGTGCAAACAGGCATGTGCACATGCAAGCGGTTGATGCGGCGTTGAAATCCATTGAGCGTGGAGACTTGGATAAAGTGGTCCTTAGTCGCTCCGAATTTTGGGAAACGGACATTGATCCAGAGTCGTTATTTCGCTCAAAATGCCAAATCTATCCGGATTCCTTGGTCTATCTTTTTGCTCATTCCGCCTCCGGTGTGTGGCTTGGCGCTTCGCCCGAATTGTTGCTGAGACGTTCCAGTAATCGTTTTGAAACAGTCTCACTTGCAGGTACAAAATCGGATTTGTCTGCACAGTGGACAGAAAAGGAATACCGTGAACAGGAAATGGTGACCGATTTCATCACCGAACGATTGAAGTCGGCTGGTGCCCGAAATGTCTTCCATCAAGTCCCCAAAGACCGGGCGTATGGAGGTATAAAGCACTTGGAATCTCAGATTGAATTTTCATCAAATGATCATGAAATGACATGGTTGAATGAGTTGCATCCGACTCCCGCGGTCGGCGGAGAGCCTCGAGAAGAGGCCTTGAGATTCATTGCGAAATACGAAAGACAACCACGGGGATACTACACCGGGTTTTTAGGCTGGAGCGAAAAAGAAGAGGCGAGCTATTTTGTGAACTTGAGGTGCATGCAGTGTTTTGCAGATGGGTTTCGCTTGTTCGCAGGCGGAGGAATAGTCAGCGGATCTGATGCGAACGAAGAATGGGAGGAGACCCGAGTCAAAATTGATACGATTCGCAGCAAGTTGAATCGCTAGCCGTTCGAATCAGCCTTATTTTTGTCTTATGATTACGACCGACCACCCGGCAGCGCATTGGCTCCTTGCCACGTGGAAATCCCTGGGATTGAAGAATGTCGTCATTTCCCCCGGTTCTCGAAGTGCACCACTGGTATTGGCAGCGCGTAGCTTGGGCTTAAAAATGACGGTAGCGCTGGACGAACGCAGCGCAGCGCATGTTGCTTTGGGAATGGCGTTGAAGTCTGGCTTGCCGTGTTGCGCAATTACAACATCAGGTACGGCTGCTCTCAATCATGGACCAGCAATGGCTGAAGCCTTTTACATGGGTGTGCCCTTGATCAGCCTTACGGCCGATCGACCCGCAGCAAAGAGAAATGCAGGGCCCGGACAGATGGTGGTGCAAACGGATGCTTTTAATGATCACGCCATTTGTTCGATGGAACTCGACGAATTGGTGATGTCCTCTGCAGAAATTAGAGGTGCTGCTTCAGAATCATGGCTCCAAGCCCAGCGAGGTCCCGTGCACATCAATGTGCCATTTGAAGAGCCGCTTTATGGGATGTGTGATTTGGAAGCCGCCGGAATGCCAAATCCTCCTCAGATTGCGGGTAATTCTGAGGTTTCCGTTTTGGAAGAAGCGCCGATTATTCCAGATGATTTGGTTGATTTGCTCAGTTGCCACGATCCAAAGGTGCTCGTCATGCTCGGAGCAATACCCGAATTTCTGTGCGCCTCATCGGGTTTTGAACAGTTGAACGAACGCGCGGCTGTTTTTGCCGACGCATTTGGGTCAATACGAGGAGCGAATGCGGAGCCAAGCGCCATGAGCATAATGCTTGGTTTGGATGAGGCGGAAATGAATGCATTGAGGCCAGACGTCATCATCACATTTGGTCTTCCTCCAATGGACAAAAAATGGAGGGAAAAATTGACGAGTTGGGAGGTGCCCCATTGGCACGTGGGTCCCGAAATTCATGATTGGGATATGTTTGGCTCAAAGGCTGGTGCATGGCAAATCTCTGCTGCAGATGGGATCCAGCAATTGGTGGATGCCTTGCCCGGGTTCAATGCGTACGCTGGGCAGTGGAATGTTCAATCTGACCGAGCGGCTGCATCTCTTGTCAAAGTCGCTTCTGATTGGCCAAACCAATGGACCGACTGGCACATCTATCAGCGTTTGTCGCATGTGCTCGATGCTAAATCGTCAGTTCATTTTGCGAATTCGACCTCTGCTCGATACGCACAATGGTTTAACTGGGGAAGACGCGCGCTTCACGCGAACCGCGGCGTGGCTGGGATCGATGGTTGTCTCAGTACCGCAGTGGGTGATGCTCTGGCCAACCCCAATCGTCCTGTGGTTCTATTGACGGGTGATACTGCGTGGCTGTATGACAAAAATGGTTTGGCTGTTCGTCCGATTCCAAACAACATCAAAATCATCGTGATCAACAATGGTGGGGGAAATATTTTTCGCTGGATCGGTGGCCCAAAAGAGGAGGTCGTGCTCGAAAACTATTTCGAATCTCCTTTTGCAGAATCCATGGAAGGGAGTGCCTTGCAGTTAGGAATTGCTTATTCATCTGCTGAGAATTGGCCGCAATTTGACGAATCATTTGATCTGTGGTACAACAACGCTGGGCCATCTTTGTTAGAAATCAGAACGAGTGGTCAAGAGGCCGCGCACTTCTACGATGCATTGAAAAGCTGCCTGAACCGAAATGAACACGATTGACGAAAAAATTGAATCAAAAGAACATGTCACAAAGAAGTTGGGAGACCATTAAAGAATACGAGGACATTCGTTTTGAGCTGTGCGATCAGGTGGCGAAGATCACCATCAATCGACCGGAAGTGTACAACGCATTCCGGCCTGAGACCAACATGGAGATGTTGGATGCGATGCACATTTGTCGGGAACGCACTGACATTGGTGTAGTCGTCTTGACCGGCGAAGGAGACAAAGCCTTTTGCAGCGGTGGCGATCAAAATGTCAAAGGAGTTGGAGGATACATCGGGGGGGATGGAGTGCCGCGCTTAAATGTCTTGGACCTGCACAAAGAAATTCGCTCTTTGCCCAAGCCAGTGATTGCCATGGTCAACGGATATGCGATTGGTGGAGGCCATGTGTTGCATGTAGTTTGTGACTTGACCATCGCCTCTGAAAATGCCATTTTTGGTCAAACGGGTCCCAAAGTTGGAAGTTTTGACGCTGGATTTGGCTCGAGTTATCTCGCCCGTCACGTCGGCCAGAAAAAAGCCCGAGAGATTTGGTTCTTGTGCGAACAATATTCTGCAGCTGAAGCGGAGCAAATGGGCATGGTCAACACGGTTGTTCCACTTGCTGAACTCGAGAATACGACCATGATGTGGTGCGCAACGATCTTGAAGCGGTCGCCACTTGCATTGCGAATGATCAAGCGAGGGTTGAACGCCGAGTTGGATGGGCAGCGGGGCTTGATGGAATTTGCAGGTGATGCAACTTTGATGTACTATCTCATGGAGGAGGCACAAGAAGGGAAAAATGCATTTCTCGAGAAGCGCGATCCAGACTTCCAGAAGTTCCCCAAATTCCCCTGATTGAGGTCATGGCCGTAAAAGATTGGATTCAGGCATCGCGTATACGCACCCTGCCGCTAGCCGCTTCGTGCGTTCTGGTTGGAGCAGCGATTAGTTTTCCGGTGACCCGAGGATCCGAACTCCTGATTGGCCAGTTTTGGCCCGTTTTCACCGCCATTTTAATGACGGTGGTTTTGTTGCAAATCCTTTCCAATTGGGCCAACGATTGGGGCGATTTTGAGAATGGCGCTGACGATGAGAGCAGGCAAGATCGCGCCGTTGCTTCGGGACGAATCAGTCCGTCCAAAATGAAAAGAGCTGTGCTAGTCTTGGCCATTGTTGCTTTTGTTTGTGGCCTGTTCGCTCTCTTTCTGTCCTTCTTTGTGGCGGGTCATTTGTTACCAGTGTTGCTCTTGTTAGCATTGGGAGTTGCTTCCATAGTAGCAGCCTTGCGGTATACGGCAGGCAGCAGTCCATATGGTTACAAAGGTTTCGGTGACATCATGGTGTTTTTATTCTTTGGTTGGATTGGAGTAGGAGGAACAGCGGTGTTGCTTTCACATTCGTGGGATTTACAGTGGCTATTCCCCGCTACTTGGTGCGGCGCGATGTGCGTTGCTGTGCTGAATTTGAACAACATGAGAGATCATGTTTCCGATGCGAAAGCCGGAAAGCAAACCCTTGTTGTGCGCATGGGCTTTGAACGGTCGAAGCGCTATCATTTCTCTTTATTTGCACTTGGCTGGTTATCGTGGTGGGTTTACGCTTTGATTTTGGATGCAGGCGAATGGCGTGGTATGGGTTGGATTGGTGTGTTGAATGCTGTGCATCTCATGCATGCTTTTAGAGTTTTTAAAGTGCAAAATCCCGCCGACCTTGATCCGGAATTGAAGCGTGTGGCATTGTCGTCAGCAGTCGCGGCATTCTTTTTATTGCTTGCTCAAACAGGATTAGTAGCATCATGAAAAAAGCGGAGCTTGATGTGCATTGGGTTTGTTTTGAAATGCGATTCAAGAAACCTGCTCAGACCTCACGTGGTGCCTTGTTGAGCAAACCGTCATGGTTGATTCGCGTTCGTGACGCGGAAGGCCGAACGGGTTGGGGAGAATGCAGCTTGATTCCCGGCTTGAGCCGGGATGATTCATCGGCAATCGAGTTCCAATTGCAACGGATACGACGGCATCGAACAATAACACTGGACCTCATACCGAAAGAGTTGCCGGCACTCCATTTTGCTCTTGAAACCGCGATTGCGGATTTGCATTCGAAAGACGATTTCGCTCCAACCCCAGGCAGTTTTTCAAGGGGCTTGTCTCGAATAGAAATCAATGGATTGATTTGGATGGACAGTCCTGAAGGACTGATTGCTCAGGCAGAATCATTACTGAAATCTGGGTTTAGCACTCTCAAAGCCAAGGTTGGAGCCCTGCCTTTTGACCAAGAAATTGAGTGGATTCAAGCCATTCGTGAACTTGCTCCGGGCGTTGTTTTCAGGGTGGACGCTAATGGGGCTTTTTCCAAGCCTGAGAAGGGTTGGACGCCACTGCAAAAATTGGAGGCTCTTGCGAAGCTTGACTTGCATAGCATTGAGCAACCATTGATTCCAGATGATCGAACCGGATTGGCGAATCTTTGCGCCTCGAGCCCTCTTCCCATTGCATTGGATGAATCATTGATTGGAGTTCCTCGCGCAGAACGCGGTGCATTGCTTGATGCTGTTGGACCAGCATTTTTGGTGTTGAAGCCGAGTTTGCTGGGAGGACTCTCCGCATCGCAGGAATGGATTGAAGAAGCTGAAAAACGAGGAATCCAATGGTGGGTCACGTCTGCCTTGGAAACGAATTTGGGGTTAAATGCAATTGCTCAATGGACAGCCAATGGTGTTCAGTCTGGTCATGCTTTGTTACCGCAAGGACTGGGTACGGGGGGCTTATTTGTAAACAACGTTCCGAGTCCATTGCGGGTTAGCGAAGGTTATCTATCCGCAGATGGCCCGCATCAATGGCAAGAACCAGAGTTGCGCCCGGAAGGTTTGGATCGTAACGTTAGAATCCGCTCATGAATCCACGCATTCATATGGCAGGCAGGTGGTGGCCTCTCCAAAAGGAACAGCTTGACCTGATGAAAGTAGCTTGTGAAGAAGACTGGGAGCTCGAAGTTGTTCAGGTTCTATCTGATTGGTGGTCAGATTGTGATGAAATGGTCTCCAAGACATCTGGATCCACGGGAACGCCAAAACTCATTGCGCATCAAAAAAAGGCGATGGTTCAAAGTGCATTGCGCACGATTCGTTGGTTCGATGTTTCGGAAGACACTGTTGCATGTTTGGTGATGCCGGCCGCATTTATAGGCGGAAAGATGATGCTGATCCGAGCGATTGTGGGCGGATGGAGCCTGTACGTTCAACGACCATCTAGATTGCCTTCGGTAAAACTACCCTGCGATTTTGTGGCTATGACTGTTGCTCAAGCCAAGGAGCTGATCCGCAAGAGTTCGGAATCCTGGAGTCAACTCAGAACGGTACTTCTCGGAGGAAGTCCAGTGGAGCCTCATTGGATTCAAAAAATGCCATCCGGGCCAGTAGTATTCGAATCTTTTGGGATGACAGAGACCATTAGCCATTTTGCAATTAGAAGATTGAAACCGAATTGGGAAGAATTCTTTCAATGCGTAGAGGGGTTCGAAGTGTGCTCAGATGCAGATGATTTGTTGGAAGTGCTTTTCGCGGATGGGACTTGCCTCAAAACCACAGATGTCGTTAAGGTGCAGAGCCGCACTTCATTTCAATGGTTGGGGCGCAAGGACGAGGTGATCAATTCAGGTGGCATTAAGATCCATCCGGAACAAGTTGAAAAAGAAATGGCACATTTGATTCAGGAGCCATTCAAGGCTTATGGTGAGCCTCACGATACGTGGGGCTCGCAGCTTGTTTTGCGCATTCACGCCACACATCCACCAGCCAACGCCGTGCAGCTTGAGCGTCAATGGATTGATTGGGCAAAACAAAACTTATCGGCCAATCATGCGCCCAAACGAATTGAGTGGAAAACATTGCATCAAACCGCCTCTGGAAAGTGGCTGAGACCCTGAATCGTACTAATTTTAAGCCTATGAAGGATGTGAAGAATCAGGAATTGCCAATTTTGGTTTTCGCGACGCACAACGCAAACAAAGCCTTGGAAGTTCAGCACATGCTTGGGGATGCTTATCGCATCAAGAGTCTCTCGGACATCGGTTGTCATGAGGAGATTGCAGAGACCGCATCCACGTTGAAGGGAAATGCATTGATCAAGGCACGGCATGTTTATGACAACTACGGAATGGACTGCTTTGCTGACGATACTGGATTGGAGGTCGATGCTTTGGAAGGTGCGCCGGGTGTCCGAACAGCTCGGTATGCTGGTGAAGAGGCAAATGCTCAGTTGAATATGAAAAAATTGCTAGAAGCTCTTTCCGGAGTGAATCTCGAAGCACGTTCGGCGCGGTTTAGAACAGTGATTTGCATGGTACGGGGTGGCGAGGTTCAATATGTTGAGGGTGTTTGTGAAGGACACATCGCTTTGGAACCAATTGGTGTCAAAGGGTTTGGGTACGACCCGGTGTTTTGTCCAGAAGGAGAAAGAATCACCTTTGCTGAAATTTCAGCAGTGGCCAAAAATGAAATAAGCCACCGTGGAAAGGCAATCCGATCTATGGTGAGGGAATTGTTGGCAAAGTCCTAAGCAATGGCTTTTTGACTTGAAAAGTTGTTGCATATTTGTCACTGAAAAGGGATAACGCATGAATTACCTCGATTTCGAAGAACCGATTCTTCAGTTGCGCGAGCAACTTACCCAGGCTCAAGAGCTTCAACAAACGAGTGATGTTGATATGGCTAACTTGGTCGAAGACCTCGAATCGAAAATAAGGGAGGTGACCGCCAATATTTATTCGGCATTAACACCTTGGCAACGGGTTCAAGTGAGCCGTCACCCGGATCGACCCTACACGCTGAACTACATTGAAGCCATTACAGATGGGCAATTCATGGAATTGCATGGGGATCGAACGGTCAAAGACGACAAGGCAATGGTCGGTGGTTTCGGATTCATTGACGATCAAAGCGTCATGTTCATCGGGCAGCAAAAGGGAGTGAACACCAAAATGCGCCAATTCCGGAATTTTGGAATGGCTAATCCTGAAGGCTACCGCAAGGCTCTGCGGTTGATGAAGTTGGCTGAGAAGTTCAATCGTCCGATTGTGACCCTCATCGACACCCCCGGTGCTTATCCTGGATTGGAAGCAGAAGAGCGTGGTCAGGGTGAAGCGATTGCTCGTAATCTCATCGAGATGTGCCAACTTAAGGTGCCGGTGATTTGCATCGTCATTGGTGAAGGTGCTTCGGGAGGAGCATTGGGCATAGGCATCGGAGACCGGGTATTGATGCTAGAAAACACCTGGTACAGCGTGATCAGCCCAGAATCTTGCTCCTCTATTTTATGGAGAAATTGGGAGCATAAAATGGAGGCTGCGGAGGCTCTAAATTTGACCAGTGAAAACATGCAGTCATTGGGCCTCGTGGATGGCATAATTCCAGAGCCCTTGGGTGGAGCACACGCGGATCCTGAGGCAATGTATAAGCAAGTAAAAAAGGAAATTAAGAAGCACCTTTCGAAGTTGATTCCCATGCATGCAGACAAGCGTGTTGAACGCCGAATTAGGAAGTTCGCATCAATGGGGGTGGTCAATAGCTGAAGGTTTCATCGTATTGCGTAGTTTTGTCCTGAATTTGAGATTCACAACATATAGAATGAAGAGTAAACTTTACACCTGGAAGTTGCCTGTAGCGGCAGTATTGACTTCTTTGATTTTCTTTGCAGGCTGCGCTGGATTGGGCAGTATGGATAAAGAGAAAGAGGCTTTGGGCCTCGAAGCCTCACCCGAACCACTCATTTTGCGTGGTGACGTGGTGGAATTAAAAATCGACGGAAAATTTCCGCCCAAGTACTTCGCCAAGAAAGTCAGTGTCGAGGCTACTCCAGTTTTATCCTGGGAAGGAGGGAGTGCATCCTTCGATACTCAGGGTTTTCAGGGAGAAGATGCAGCGGGAAATTACAAGGTCATTCCTTTTGAGAATGGAAAGTCGTTTTCTTACGAAGCTTCGATCCCTTTCGACCCTGCGATGGAAGACGCCGGCGAGCTCGCCGTGCGGATCTCTGGCACAAAAGGCAGCAAGACTGTTGATTTTGATCCAATTGTGATCGGAGCAGGAGTAATCACTACACCGCTGATGGTACAATCAGATGATCGTTTCATCCTGGTCAAGGATAATTTCAAACGTGTCCTTAGCTTCAATGAAGAGGCTACAGTGAACTACATGAAGAGCTCTTCAACAGTGCGTTCCAGTGAATTGAGAGATGACGATTGGAAAGCCTTGCGCGCATTGATTGCTCTCGCCAACGAAGCGGATAGCGTTGTTTTGACTGGAGCTTCGATTGAAGCATACGCATCACCCGAAGGAGAAATCACTTTGAATGAAGATTTGGCTGCCGAACGAGCATCTTCTGCTGCTGGTGCTTTGACCCGTGAAATGAAGCGTCGGAAAATGACGGCTGATGAGGCATTTTTCACCTTGGTACCGAAGGGAGAGGACTGGAGCGGGTTCAAGAGCCTGATGCAGGCTTCTTCCATTGATGATAAGAATTTAATTCTCCGAGTTTTGGAGATGTATTCTGACAAGAACAAGCGCGAGGAAGAGATTCGCAACATTGCGAAGACGTACAGGGAAATCGAAAAAGATATTCTCCCTCAGTTGCGACGTTCGCAAATGTCCGTTGCTTATGACGTTGAAGGCTATACGGATGAAGAGTTGAAGGAGTTGTGCATGAGCAATCCAGATACGTTGACCGTTGAAGAGTTGCTATTCTCTGCGACTTTGTTCGACGACATGAATGATAAGTTGGTTGTTTACAATTCCACTGCTCGTGTTCATGCAGACGATTTTAGAGGTCATAACAATGCAGGATGGTGTTTGGCTCAGATGGGTCGAATGAACCAAGCGTGGGAGCTTTTCAATGCGGCTCTCGGATTGGAGAGAAACAAAGCCGTTCTGAACAATGTCGCAGCGATCACGCGCAAGGATGGAAACATTGATGATGCGATGGCTTTATTGAATGAAGCGTCTGGAGCGGGTCCTGAGGTTGGATACAACAAAGGCATCATTTTGATTCAAAAGGGTGATTATCCTTCAGCGATTTCAAATATGGGGCGTGAGAGCACCATGAACGTTGCTCTTGCCAAATTGCTCAATGGTGATGCATCAGCAGCGAAGAAGACGTTGGATAATGCAAACGACGAAAGTGCAGCGGCAAGCTATTTGATGGCCATCGCTTGCGCGCGTTTGAAGGATGCAACTGGAGCAAAAAAGTACATGGGTGATGCACTGTCCAAAGACCCAAGTTTGAGTGCCAAAGCAGAGCGCGACTTGGAATTTCGCAATGTGCGATCGGAGATGGGCATGTGAACTAAAAAGAAAATCAATTGAAAAGAGCTCCACGATTGGAGCTCTTTTTTTGTTCCAATGTTGCTATCTACTTTTATTTCATGAATAGAATTTCTTACCCGCTGAACTTCTCATTTTTCTCGATTTTGGTGATGCTTGTCAGTTCTCCAGTATTTTCAGGTGAAGCACACGGCCAAATTTCAGGTGCGGAAGCGGTCGAAGGCTTTTTGTATGATTTGCCCGATGTTCGTTTTGAAGCTTCTGATTTTCAGTGGGACAATGTTAAGGGTGCTTGGAATTTGAAAGTCCGCCAGCCGTTGGATCACGACCATCCTGAAAAAGGCTCTTTTTATCAGCGTGTGTACTTATCGCATCGCTCGGCTGATTTGCCGGTGGTGATGGTCACTGAGGGTTACAGCCGCGGTTTCAACTATCCAAGTGAATTGGCTGAAGCCATGGGCGCGAATCAGATCATTGTCGAGCACCGTTACTATGGGGAAAGTGTCCCTGATTCAATGGACTATGATTATTTGAACATCCGGCAAGCGGCGCACGATTTGCACCGCATTCGGACCATGCTGACTGGGTTGTATTCTGGACCCTGGGTCGCCTCCGGAATCAGTAAAGGAGGACAAACCACGCTTTACTACCGGTATTTTTTCCCTGAGGACGTTGCCGTGAGTGTCCCTTATGTGGCGCCAATCAATCTTTCGCTTGAGGATGAGCGCATTTATGCATTTTTGAAAGATGTTGGAACAGCGAAGTGCCGCAAACAGATTGAGGCAATTCAGCAACGAATTCTTGAAGACTACGACGCTAGTCTGTTGCGGTTGAAATGGCATGCAAAAGGAGCAGAGTATCGATTCGGCTATTTGACGGTTGATGAAGCTTTCGAATACGCCGTGCTGGAATATCCTTTTTCATTTTGGCAGTGGGGAGCGGACTGTGATGAGATTCCTGCTGCAGAGGAATCGCTGGAGGTGATTTTGGATCACTTTTTAGAAGTGAGCGGCATGGGATTTTTCTCTGATGAGGGAATGACGGATTATGCATCACACTATTATCAGTGCGCGGTTGAATTCGGATACTATGGTTACGAAGTGGAGCCATTTGCTGAAAAACTTCGTGCATTGGGACAAGCGGGCAATCCTTCAGCCATCTTTACGCCCGATCATATGGATGTTCAATACGATGGCGGTGAATTGGCCCAAGCGGTCTATGATTGGCTGGAATCGGAAGGAGATGAAATCATTTACATCAATGGTGCGCTAGACACATGGAGCGCTACAGCAATGCCCGTCAACAAAAAGCGAGATGCGCTCTACTATTTTCTGGAGGATCAGAGCCATGGAACCGCTCGCATTCGGAACATGAGCGAGTCGCAGAAGCGAGAGGTGCGATCGACCCTTGAACGTTGGCTAAATCTTGAGCTGACAGGAACGCTGGCCGATTGATTCCGTGCTCATTCCTCAATAAGGGAAGTGCATTTTATGTGCGGCTTCCCAGAGGACGATACCGCCACAGACGCTTACGTTCAAACTTTTTTTGGCGCCGAATTGAGGGATTTCAAGGGTGATGTCACACAAACTTGCGGTCGCGGCTTCAACCCCTCTTACTTCGTTGCCGAAGATGAATGCCCAAGATTCGTGGGGTGCTGGCTTCCAGTCTTGAAGTGAGATGCTGGATTCGGTCTGTTCGATGGCAGCAACCTTAAATCCCTTTTGTCTTAGTGAAGTGATGGCGGCCTGAGCTGATTCGTGTCCGTTCCACGGTACATATTCGGAAGCGCCTAAGGCACTCTTGAGGATATCACGATGGGGAGGATGCGCGGTATAGCCACACAGTTCAACGGATTCGATTCGGAAGGCGTCACCGCTCCTGAAAAAAGCACCTACGTTGAGCCCGGATCGGATGTTTTCCAATATTATTCGGACCGGAAGTTTTTTGGCAGTGGCATATTCCTCTGCAGTGGTCTTGTTTTCAGTCACGTTTTCGATTTTGTTTCAATGAGTTCTTTTAAAGCAAAAAATTCATCACGCAGTCGCGCGGCTTCCATGAAGTCGAGATCCTTGGCCGCTCGCTCCATCCGTCTTTTGGTTTCGTCTGCTGTCTTTTGAAGGGCTTCGATTGGCATGGATTGCCAGACGGGATCAGTGAAGTTTTTTGTAGCATTTGGATCCTGCTCAGCCACCAGATGACGAGGTCTGTCATCCAATTCTTTGCTCTGTTCGAAAATGGTTTTCTTTTGCTTCTTGATTTGCTCAGGTTCGATGCCATGCTCTTCGTTGAACGCTTTCTGCTTTTCCCTTCGACGCTCGGTTTCTTCGATTGTACGGTTCATGGATTCCGTTATTTTATCGGCATACATGATGACTCTTCCTTCGATATTTCGAGCAGCGCGACCAGCTGTTTGAGTCAATGATCGATCGGATCGCAGGAAACCTTCTTTATCGGCGTCCATGATGGCGACGAGGGATACTTCGGGAATGTCCAACCCTTCTCGAAGGAGGTTGACTCCAACGAGGACATCAAAAACACCATCGCGCAGTTCACGGATGATTTCGACCCGGTCAAGGGTTTTGACATCGCTGTGGATGTAACGAGCTGGAATGCTGAGGCGATCAAGGTATTTGGTGAGTTCTTCTGCCATTCGTTTGGTCAGCGTCGTGACGAGTATGCGATTTCCTTGTTCAATGGTGATTCGGATTTCGCCAATGAGATCATCCACTTGGTGTTCGCACGGGCGCACTTCAATGGGAGGGTCCAACAAACCAGTCGGTCGAATCACCTGTTCGACAATGATTCCCTCGGACCTCTCCAGTTCAAGGTCAGCTGGAGTTGCTGAAACGTATAGGATCTGTTGGGTGATGTCATCAAATTCTTCTGATTGCAGCGGCCTATTGTCCATAGCTGATGGCAGGCGGAATCCATAATCCACCAGGTTGATTTTACGGGATCGGTCACCCCCATACATCGCGCCAACTTGAGGCACGGTTACGTGACTTTCGTCTACAACAAGCAAGAAGTCATCTGCAAAGTAATCGAGAAGGCAAAAAGGTCGTTCCCCTGGCTTGCGGCGATCGAAATACCGGCTGTAATTTTCAATTCCATTGCAGAACCCGATTTCCTTGATCATCTCCAGATCGTAGAGGGTACGCTCCTCCAAGCGCTTTGCTTCGAGGTATTTTGCTTGCTCTTTAAAAAAGGTTTTTTGTTTTTCGAGATCCTGCTGAATTTCCCACACGGCTTGGTCGGTGGTCGACTTACTGGCGACGAACAAGTTGGCGGGATAGATTATGATATCATCAAAGGTGATGAGGCTTTCTCCCGTTTCAGGATTGATGGTTTCGAGTCGCTCGATTTCGTCACCCCAAAATTGAATGCGCAAAGCATGGTCAGCATAAGCTAAGAACACATCGACCGTGTCACCTTGCACTCGGAAAGTACCTCGTTTGAATTCCGCACGCGTGCGACTGTAGAGTCCACTGACCAGGGTGTGCAAAAATGCGTTTCGCCCCCATTTCTGTCCCACTTTCAAAGGGATGACACTCTTGTGAAATTCTACCGGATTTCCGATTCCATAGATGCAGCTAATGGAGGCCACAACAATGACGTCTCGTCTTCCACTCAACAGGGAAGATGTCGTGCTCAGCCGAAGTTTCTCAATCTCTTCGTTAATGGCGAGATCCTTCTCTATGTATGTGTTGGTTGTTGCGATGTATGCTTCAGGTTGGTAATAGTCGTAATAGCTTACGAAATACTCAACAAGATTATCGGGAAAGAACTCTTTGAATTCGCTGTAAAGCTGAGCGGCCAGCGTTTTATTGTGGCTCAGTACGAGGGTAGGTCGTTGGGTTTGTGCGACGACATTGGCCACAGTGAACGTTTTGCCTGACCCTGTGACGCCCAGCAGTGTTTGATGCTTGGTTCCGTTTTCGACACCTTCCACGAGTTGTTTTATGGCTTGTGGTTGATCCCCTGCAGGCTTGTAATCGCTTTGTAGATTGAATTCCATGACGTTTGGAAGTGAAAGTTACGAGGAGGTTGGGGTAGTTTCCTCACGGAGATCAAGCAATTTAGTCGGCAACAAAAAAGCCAGACCTTCAGGTCTGGCTTTTTCAATTCTTGTGGCCTCAAATCAATCGGCAACCACTTCAAAATTGATGGTTACTTGAACTTCTTTGTGCAGCTTCACGTTTGCTTCGTATGAACCGAGCTCTTTGATGCTGTCGTTCGCAATGGTAATGTTTTTGCGCTCGATGCTGATTCCACCTGCCTGAATTGCTTCGGCAATCTGGATTGAGTTGACCGAACCAAAGATTTTTCCACTTTCTCCGGCTTTGGCGCCGATTTTGATGGAAAGTCCTTCCAATTTGGTTTGCAACTTTTTCGCTTCCTCCAAAGCCTTGACTGCTTTGTGCGATTGTTGCTTGATCACTTCCGCAACGACTTTCTTCGCTGAAGGGGTTGCAGCAACTGCCATTCCCTGAGGAATGAGGAAATTGCGAGCAAATCCTGCTTTGACGTCTACGGTGTCGTTTTTGCTGCCGAGACGATCAACGTCTTGTGTCAAAATGATTTCCATAATCGTCTATCTTATCGGAGGTTATCCGCCACATAAGGCATAAGAGCCAGGTGACGGGCTTTTTTGATTGCCTGTCCTACTTTTCGCTGGTACTTCAGGGAAGTTCCAGTCAAGCGACGAGGTAAAATTTTTCCCTGCTCATTGCAAAGCATCAAAAGGAAGTCAGCGTCTTTGTAGTCGATGTACTTAATGCCCTTCTTTTTGAAGCGACAGTACTTCTCCTTCTGAGTGTCAATGCTGATGGGATTCAGGTAACGTACGTTCTTATCCGCCATGGTATTGTACTTTAAAAGTTAGGCCTCTTCGGTAGTTTCAGGGGCAGCCTTTGGTGCCTCTTTGGATTTGTTTCTACGCTTTTCAGCATATTCAACGTGAAATTTGTCCATGCGAGTGGACAAGAAGCGAATGATTCGCTCATCTCTCCGGAACTCAGTTTCGAAGGGCAGGATTACGGATGCGTCGGCTTCAAATTCCAAAAGCTGGTAAAAACCAGTTGATTTTTTTTGAATTGGGTAAGCCAATTTTCGCAATCCCCAAGACTCCTCATGAACAACCTTTGCGTTGTTTTCTTTGAGGTAAGCCTTGTACTTCTCTACTGTTTCCGCCACCTGGTCTACAGATAGCACGGGAGTCATAATGAAAACAGTTTCGTATCGGTTCATTTAGAACGGGTTTTGTTAAACGGGGTGCAAAATTAGGGTTTAACAGGTTAACATCCAAGGGTTTTTGCATCGTGGGTAACCTGTTCATAAAGGAGTTTGGGCTTCGAGCCGAATCATTGCGATATTCGCCTTCGATTATGGAACAAAATCCTGCCTCTTCCTATACCGTCAGTGCGCGCAAATATCGTCCTCAAAATTGGGATGCAGTTGTCGGTCAAGATGGAATTACGCGAACGCTTAAGCAGGCCATTGAGCAGGAGCAAATGGCACAGGCGTATTTGTTTTGTGGGCCTCGTGGCGTAGGCAAGACAACTTCGGCAAGAATCTTTGCCAGAGCAATCAATGAGTTTGAGGCGAGCGAGGAAGAGGATTATGCTTTTAACGTTTTTGAATTAGACGCAGCTTCGAACAATAAGGTCGAGGACATCAGATCAATTGTCGATCAAGTTCGTATCCCTCCTCAACGTGGTAAATACAAAGTTTACATCATCGATGAGGTGCACATGCTCTCGCAAGCGGCTTTCAATGCATTCCTAAAAACATTGGAGGAGCCGCCGCCTCATGCCGTATTTGTGTTGGCTACTACGGAGAAACACAAGATTTTACCGACCATTTTGTCCCGATGTCAAATCTTTGACTTCCATCGCATCACCGTGCCTGACATGGTTCAACACCTGCAAGGGATTTGTGAAAAGGAGGGGGTTGAAGCAGAAGAATCAGCGCTGCACGTGGTGGCAGTAAAGGCAGATGGCGCGCTGCGCGACGCTTTGAGTATTTTTGATCAGCTGGTCGCTTTCGCTGGAAAAAAACTGACATATGATGCGGTTGCAGAGCATCTGCACGTGCTCGACCAGCAAACTTATTTTGACGTGGTGGATGCCGCTCGATCCGGCGCCATTGCCCCGGCTCTGTTGCTGCTCGACGAAATCATTGCTCGTGGTTTTGATCCACACCACTTCATCACCGGTTTGGGAGCTCACTTGAGAAACTTGCTGGTAGCCCGTGATCCATCTACCGTTGCATTGATGGAAGTGACGGACGACGTCAAACAGCAATTCACGAAACAGGCCAGTGAGGTTGATGTGCGCTTTTTGATTCGCTCATTGGACCTTGCCAACGAGGCTGATATTCGATTCAAGGGAAGCAATCATCAGCGTTTGCTCGTAGAGTTGATGCTGATGCAGATGGCGTCCCATGAGGATGCTCAAAAAAAAAAGCCTGAACTGAACCCAATTGTTGCCGGAGCTTGGAAAGATGCAGGATTGCGAGATTCCTCCATAAAAGCAGCAGTACTACAGCCAGCACCTGCGACGGTGAAGGAACAGATTGAAGATGAACCTATTGCTCCACCGGCGTCAACGGCACCGGTGATATCTGCGGCACCGCAAGCTCAAAAAGCACCGAAAGTAAAAGCCATCCATGTCGAGCCTGAGACTCCTTCAGTTGAGGCCGTAGAAATTGCCGTAACGGTCAATGAAACAAACTCAATAAATCAGATGCCGCAAAAGCGGAAAATGAAGCTCACTACCCCGGATACACTTCAAACCATTGCTCCTGCGGTTTCGAAAAAACAGAAAGAGGCATTTCGCACAAAGGAGGTGGATAACGAAGCCATAGAAAAGGCTTGGACTGCATACGCGCAGAGCGTCAAGGAAGCGAATCAGCTCAATTTTTTCTCTACGCTAAAGGCCTCGGCAATCAAACTTGAGGGAAAACAGATTACGATTCAAGTCTTGAACAAACTGCAAGAAGAACAAATTCGTGATGGACTTCTGGCCATCTCCCAATTCATTGCGGATCAGGTTGAGAATGATGAGCTTAAACTTCTCATTCATGTCGTATCATCTGAGCAGAACGAGATCAGTTCGCAATTCATGACGGATCGCGAACGCTACGACGGGATGGTGAAGAAAAACCCCAGGGTTGAGGAATTGCGAAAGCGTTTGGATTTGGATCTCAACGGTTGACTGCAGCTCTCAGAAGCGTGAAATTCAATTCAAAGGATACCGCCTTGTCCGATTATTCAAAACTGATTCCTAGGGGTTTTGTACCCATTTGAGATGTTTTTTCACGCATGCATTGAACGCATTGACTGCAGCAGGTGTTATTGAGCCATGGAAACAGCACGTCAAGCGTCGATTTGGTTGGTTTTATTCTCATGCTTGAGTCTGAATGACCTTACGGCTCAAGGAATCATTCGAGGTCGAATCAATGATGCACAGACGAATGAACCCATCCCATTTGCAAGTGTGGTTGTTCAAGGAGAAACGGTGGGTACAACGACGGATTTTAATGGAAATTATGAGTTGAACTCGGTGTTGCCGGGCCTTCGAAACATTCGAGTCAGTTTTTTAGGTTTTGAGTCCAAAACTGTTTTTGAAATTGAAGTAACACCGTCTCGTCCAGCAGTGGTTAATGTCATGTTGAGCCCATCGACCATTGAAATAGAGGAGGCTGAGGTAGTGGTTTCGCGGCGTGCTAACGCCGCCGAAGCACCGCTCAGTGTGCGCTCTTTGGGGACCAATGAAATCAAACGAAATCCTGGAGGTGGTCGAGACATAAGCCGGGCCATTCGAACCCTGCCTGGCGTTGCCGCAATCCCGAGCTTTCGCAATGACATTGTCATTCGTGGAGGAGCACCCAACGAGAATCGATTCTACATTGATGGAATTGAGATTCCGAACATCAATCACTTCGCAACCCAAGGCGCTAGTGGGGGGCCCGTTGGGATGATCAACGTCGACCTCGTTGAAAACATTGATTTTTATGCAGGAGCATTTCCGGCGGCGCGTGGAAATGCATTGAGTTCTGTCATGGAGTTTAGCTTCAAGGAAGCCCGCAGCGATGAATGGACGGCCAACATGGTCGTTGGGACCAGCGATTTGGGATTGACACTGGAAGGTCCAACAGGTGAGAATAGTTCTTTGATTTTCAGCATGCGCAGGAGCTACTTGCAATTTTTGTTTGAAGCCATTGGTCTGCCGTTTCTTCCGATTTACAACGATTACCAATTCAAGTGGACGGCACGTCCCAATGATCAAAATTCGATTACAGTGATCGGTTTGGGAGCTTTAGATAATTTTGAGTTGAACTTGGCCATTGCTGAGGATACATCGGCGACAAACTATTTGGATCAATTGGCCATTTTAGGAGCGCTGGATATACAAAAGCAATGGAATTATACACAAGGGGTTCGCTGGGATCGCTTCCGTGAAAACGGTAAGTGGAGCTTTGTATTGAGCCGAAACATGCTCAATAACCGGGCTTACAAGCACTTAGATAATGATGAATCTCGACCCACCCTGCGGGATTACCTCTCTCAAGAAATTGAAAACAAGTTCCGAGCAGAGCGCAAGTGGTACGGAGCAAACTCATGGGAAGCGACCTACGGCGTGGCTTATGAATACGTGAAATACAGTAATCGAACGGATGAGTCAAGGTTTGATCCGTCTTCATCTTCAGGAGGATTGATTCCCATTGCCTATTCCACAGATTTGAATGCGCACAAATACGGGATTTTTGCAACAGCCAGCAAGAGGGTGCTAGATGAACGACTATCGCTCGCAGCTGGCTTTCGTCTCGATGGTTCTACACTCGGGGACGGATTGAGAAATCCCCTTGAGCAATTTTCACCCCGTGCTTCAGCCTCATTTGCTTTTGCACCAGGATGGACATGGAATGCCAATGTGGGTCGCTACTTTCAATTGCCGGCCTATACCATCCTTGGATTCGAACAAAACGGAGAACGCGTCAATGCGGGAGAGTCATCGCGCTACTTGCAGAACACGCATTGCGTAACGGGATTGCGATGGGAAGGCGGTGAACGCAACTTTGTGGCCTCGTTGGAGGGCTTCTTGAAAAATTACCATGGTGCACCGATCAGCCGAACGTTGGGTGTGCCGCTGGCGAATCTCGGTGCTGATTTTGGGGTCGTGGGCAATGAGTCAGTGTCATTCACCGGAATTGGCCGATCCTACGGAAGTGAGCTTTTGCTTCAGCAGCGACTTTACAATGGGTTTTACGGGTTGATGGCTTACACCTTTGTCCGCAGTGAGTATGCGGATTCTTCAGGAGGGACTTTTTCAGCATATACTCCGAGCAGTTGGGATAATCGGCACATATTGAGCTTGACAGGTGGAAAGAAGTTTGAAGGAGGTTGGGAGGTTGGGGCGAGGCTGCTGTTCAGCGGAGGACTTCCATACACACCTGTTGATTTGAACTCCTTGAGCATTGAGTCATGGGATAACTACGGACGACCTTTGTTGAATTACAATAATCTAAACACAGAGCGCAACGGTGCATTTCACCAACTTGACATTCGCATCGATAAGAAATGGTTCTTTGAGAACTGGTCGTTGGATGTTTTTCTCGAGATTCAAAATGCGACCGGTGCTGCTGTTCCTCAACCAACCTTCGTCGATGTTGTCCGAGATGAGACAACGGGTGCACCCATCCCCTCCGCGAGCAACCCGGGGTTTTACGATCAGCGCGAGTTGGATCCCAGCACGGGGTCTGTTCTTCCAGCCCTCGGTTTGATCATTGAATTGTGATTCGAACTCCTGTGCTTCCGTTTTATCTTTGAGTCATGCGCGTCGATAAGTTTCTTTGGTGCATTCGGGTGTTCAAAACCCGTTCGTTGGCTTCGGCACAATGCCGAGAAGGCAAGGTCTTTGTGGACGAAAAGGCAGTGAAGCCGGCACAAGAATTGCGAGGTGGTGAGATCATTCGGGTTCGCAAGGGAGCCATTTGCTTTGAATGGCAAGTCAAAGAAATCCCTCGGAGCAGAATGGCGGCATCTTTAGTTGCCAACTTCGCACGGGACATCACACCGGAAGGAGAAAAACGAAAATTGGAGGAAATACGCGCTGCTCAGCGTGATTTGCTCCGTCCAACTGGTCGACCGACGAAGCGCGATCGGCGGGATTGGGAAAAGTGGTTTACATGATCAAGAATTTCAACGTCTCTTTCATTTCCGCAGAGGAAACTCGACCAGTGCGCTTTCGAGTGCTATGGCCTCACAAGCCGAATGCTAACGAATGTGTCATCGACATCGACCACGCTTCAGGGGCACGTCACATCGGTGCTTCTGACGTGGAAGGTCAGCAGGTCGGAGTGTGTTCTTTATTTGACCAACGCAGTGATCGATTTCCGTCGGCGATTCCTTTGACAGATTCCGTGTATCGTTTGCGTGTTATGGGCACAATTCCTGAAGTCCGCGGAGAGGGTGCAGGAGCCGCTATCATCGATTTTGCCTGTGCGTGGTGCAGGCAAACGGGCGTGGAATGGTTGTGGTGTGATGCGCGCGAAGTGGCCTTTGGATTCTATCAAAAAATGGGCTTTGACTTTGTCTCAGGGCCATACCAAGTTCCAAACATTGGAACGCATCGGATGATGGCTCGGAAACTCTAAATTTGCCTCTTTTTAAGTCAATCCATGCCAACGATCTCAGACAAGGGGCACTCAATGCCCGACAGCCCCATTAGGAAGCTTGCTCCTTTTGCCAATGGAGCAAAGGAGCGCGGTGTGCACGTCATTCATTTGAATATAGGCCAGCCAGACATTTCCACGCCAAAGCCGGCGATGGATGCCATTCGTGGGATCAAAAGAGATGTTTTAGAGTACAGTCCCAGCGAAGGGTTCGCTTCATACCGCTTGGGTTTGGCGCGGTATTATCAATCGGTTGGTGTCTCCGTGACGCCCGACGAAATATTGGTGACCACTGGAGGATCTGAGGCGTTGGTTTTTGCTTTCATGAGCTGTCTCAATCCCGGTGATGAAGTCATCATTCCCGAGCCGTTTTATGCGAATTACAATGGTTTTGCTGCTTGGGCTGGAATTGAAGTTGTCCCGGTTACTGCTTCTATTGACAATGGTTTTGCCTTGCCGCCTATGTCGGCTTTTGAGGCGGCTATTTCAGATCGTACCAGAGCCATTTTAATTTGCAACCCTGGAAATCCCACAGGCACTAAATATGCAGATGAATCGTTGCAAGCCGTAGCCGATCTCGTGAAAGAACGGGATTTGTTTTTGTTTGCTGATGAGGTTTATCGAGAGTTTACGTATGATGGAAGCATGTCACCTAGTGTGTTAAGTTTGAAAGACCTCGAGCAACACGCTGTGGTGATTGATAGCGTTTCGAAGCGTTATAGCATGTGTGGCGCTCGCGTGGGAGCCCTGGTGACGAAGAACCCCGACGTTCGAACAGCGGCCATGCGCTTTGCCATGGCACGTCTCAGTCCACCGACTCTAGCACAAGTAGCGGCCGAGGCGGCCTTGGAGACCCCTGCATCTTATTTTGAAGAAGTGCGCGACGAATACAAGTCGCGTCGCGACGCTTTGGTGCAAGGACTGAATGCGATTGATCACGTCGAATGTCCAACACCAGGCGGAGCCTTTTATGCAGTTGCTAAACTGCCCATTGATGATTCGGATTCTTTCTGTCAATGGATGTTGGAATCATTCGAGCACGAGGGAAGCACAGTGATGATGGCGCCCAATTCTGGGTTTTATGCCACTCCTGGATTGGGCAAGCAAGAGGTGCGAATGGCTTACGTTCTTCACCAGGAAGACATCAGAAAGGCGGTGCAATGCATCGCTGTTGCTTTGCAGAAGTACCCGGGAAGATTGATGGAGTAATTCGATTGTCCTGTGGAGTGATTTTCCCTTTCGAGAAAGAATCAAGTTTGTAACTTCATGCGCTCAATTGAGAAATCAATCAAGCCATGAAAACTGATGCCACCCTTTTCGTTTTAATTGCCTTTTTTCTAAATGCCGATGCTTTAGCCCAAGATGCAGATACCACCTGGGTTCAGGCTTATACATGGGAAGCTCAGAACAACCCCGAGACAGCTTACGATAGTCCAGGACGACGTTGGTTTGATTTTCCGGCGAGTGACAACGACTCTTCATACCAGAAGATCCTGATGTATTACAACCTGAAGTGTTTTGAGGACGGCACAGCGGGAAATTTGGGTTATGCATGTGGTGAGTGGGATTACCTCTCGTATAGCTACCTTTTCGATCATACGGGAGAACTAGACAGCAACTTGCTTTCCCATCCGCATTGGCTCATCGATGATTTGACGTTTGAATCAGATACCTTGATTTTGGAACCAGTTGGAGGTATCCCAATGGATACAGTGCGATGGACTTATGTTGATTATGGAATTGTTGCAGAAACAGCTACATCGGAAAATTCTGCATCAGATGGAGCGATGGATTGGAGCGAATTAAACTGGCTCACCGATGAAAATGCAGGAGGTAAGTTTCAGTGGATTTGGACTGCCGAAGAATTAAGTGCTTGGGGTTGGGAAAACTTGAGTGTCGCAGGATTGGAATTTCCGGCAATGGCTGCACTTGAAAATCGAGATGCCGCGAAGTGGAGTGCCCATTGGGTCGAAACGGATACGTTAGACGGCTTTCATGCAGGAGAAGCTGCAGCGACGGCGAGTATATTCGATGCTGACCATCCCGGAAGATTCATTTGGGATACTGCGCTGCAATGGAATGGTTTGAGTCATCTGGTCATCGAATGCGAGTGGTCCGGTGACAGTGCTGATTTGGATTGGAGTGCTGTGGAAGGAACCAGTGCACCTCTGCAGACATGGCAGGCAGGCACTGCTGGGGAGTTTATTTCGTTTGATGGCAATGACCGACTGGAGGTGGCTATGGCCTGGTTGGATTCCATCGGAGAAGAGGTCACAGTCGAATTTTGGCAACGTGGTAATGCTGAATTTCAGCCTGAGAATAACAGCGTCTGTGAAGGAATTAATGCAGCCAATCAACGTGAAATCAACATTCATCTGCCTTGGTCCAATGGTCGGGTTTATTGGGACGCGGGTTACGACGGTGGTTATGACCGCATTGATCAAGCGGCCAATCCAGAAGACTATGAAGGCAAGTGGAATCATTGGGCTTTCACCAAAGATGCTGTAGCTGGAACCATGGCCATTCATTTGAATGGAGAACTCTGGCATACGGGATCCAACAAGGACAATGCCTTTGGAGAAATGGTCCGATTTTACATTGGATGCAATGCCAATGGGGGAAATGATTACCGAGGAGATGTCGATGAGTTTCGCATGTGGTCGGCGGCATTGACGGCTGAAACCATCATGGCTTATCACGCGATGCCTGTGGATGAGAATCACCCTGCGTTGAACGACTTGGAGATGAACCTTTCGATGGATTTCAATCCTGTAATCGGTGCGGTGGGTGATGCGGAAGAGCTTATTTTACATGGCAATGCCGGCGTCAAGCAACACGAGCCAGCTCAGGCCTTCTTCAATCCGGGTGCCATGCCAGGCGATCAGCGGCCTGCTCTAATTTGGTGGTACGGAGAAGCAGAAAGCATGGGGCCAGTTGTGGTTGATCATGCGCATCGGATTCCGGCTACGAGTATCGTGGAATGGGCTGTTGAGGGAAATGGAGTTCAGGTTGTTTCAGTCGATTATGGCTGGCAGTTAGATCAGAATCGCACCATTACAACTCCCGATGGATTTTTGTTGGGATCTTTCCCAATTGAGGGCGAAGCTGTTGTTTATGAGAACGACCCATTGGAATATTTCTCTCCTTCCTTTGAAGTCATTGATCGTTATGAATTGGCTCGCTTCATCACTCCTTATGGCATTGGGCTTACGTTGGACGACGATGGATGGACATGGATTTTTGATGTTTCCGACTTTGCACACCTTTTGAGGGACAGTGTGGAATTGCAAGCGGGCAATTGGCAGGAGCTTTTGGACATGAAATTCGCTTTCATTTCCGGAACCCCTCCTCGAGATGTGATGCGCATGGATGCATTTTGGAAGGGGCAGCAAAACTTGGCTTCGTTTGATGAAAACATTACGGACCATGTGTTCACACCAGCGGAGGGAGAGGAGATGTTCAAGTTGCGCACAAGGGCGAGTGGACACGGCTTTGGCTCTGGAAATAACTGCGGAGAGTTTTGTTACAACACGCACTCTGTCAAGGTGGATGGTGGGCTGCAGTGGAGTTGGGAGGTGATGCGCGAGTGCGCGGACAATCCGCTTTATCCACAAGGTGGTACGTGGATTTACGATCGAGCAGGTTGGTGCCCTGGTGCTCCAGTGGATACGAAAGAGTTCGAGCTAACGCCACTGATAGAGGGGCAAGATGAATTTGCGGTGGATTATGACATCACATACGATCCCGATGGAAATTACCGATTTGAAGGTCAAATTGTCGCGTACGGCGCACCCAACATGCAGTACGATGTGGAAGTGTCGCAAATACTGGCGCCGACGGATGACAAATTAGAGTCACGCCTCAATCCGGTTTGCAAATCTCCCAAGGTGGTCATTCGCAACAACGGTTCCGAACTGCTCACGTCTTGTTCCATTCTATACGGCGTGCAAGGTGGCGAAACGATGACCTACAATTGGGAGGGCGCTTTGGCCTTTTTGGAATCCGTAGAAGTTGAATTGGCTTACGATGATCCTATTTTATGGGAAGGTGATGATGAGGAGTGGCTTGTTTTTGAGGTTGCTGTGGATGCTCCAAATGGGTCCGTTGACGAGGAGCCGCGCAACGATCGAGCCACGAGTCGATTCCACCGTGTTCCCACCTGGTCTTATCCAGACTTAGACGACAACCGGGTCATTGTCTGGACCAAGACGAATGCGGTGCCTTACGAAACTTCCATTGAGATTGCGGACGCAGGTGGGAACGTGGTATGGGAACGCGGGTATTCGACGCCGAACTTTACGCATCGTGATACGATTGCCCTCAGCCAAGGCTGTTACCGTGTCACCATTTCAGATTCGGGCGACGACGGACAGAGTTTCTGGGCCAACTCCGATGGCAGTGGTTACACCCGTTTGAAGAAAGTAAGCGGTGGAAACTTCATCAACTTTGAGCCGGACTTCGGGAAGTTCATCTCGCAAGCTTTCTTCTTCCAAACCAATGTGGTTTCAGTCACCGAACCGCTGGCCCAAAACGGAAGGAGTGTCACAGCCTTTCCGAACCCATCAAACGGTGAAATCAAACTTAAGATGAGCGGTTTCATGCAAGGGGAACGCTTGACATGGTCATGTCTCAATCTCATGGGACAGGAATTGCATTCCGGATCACTCCGCAACGCGGAAGGACAGCTGGGCTTGTTGAACCTGTCATCGTTGCCGCGAGGAACTTACGCATTAACTGTTTTTGATGAGTTCGGCAACCGTTGGACGGAGTGGGTTCAAATCCAGTGATGCACTCAAAAAAGTATATTTTTCATTTTTAGGGAATAAAAAGGGGGGGGGTTGTTCATAATCTTTTGGTTTATTTTGAGATGACCCCCTTAAAAAATGGGGTACATTTGCAAAATCATTGAAAAATAACCGAAATGAGCATTTCACGAAAAAAAGCATTAGAAGATGTCTTAGAGCGTACACCGCGCCATGCTCCCCGACCAGAAAATAAAATTTCTGCTTACTACGGAGAGAACGTTTTCAATCTCACAATGATGAAGCAGTACCTCACCGATGAGGCTTGCGATAGCATTGAAGATGCGATGGAGAACCACACTTCAATCAGCCGTGACATTGCTGATCAGGTTGCTTCTGCAATGAAGGAATGGGCGATAACACGAGGAGCAACACATTATACACACTGGTTTCAGCCGTTGACAGGAGCAACCGCCGAAAAGCACGATAGTTTCATAACACCAACTTCTGACGGTCGGGTAATTGAAAAATTCGATGGCTCTTTGTTGGTTCAACAAGAACCAGATGCCAGCTCGTTTCCGAATGGAGGCATTCGCAACACATTTGAAGCTCGTGGCTATACGCTATGGGATCCAACATCTCCCGCTTTTGTCTGGGAAAACACCCTTTGCATACCCACCATTTT
This sequence comes from Flavobacteriales bacterium UBA1531, assembly GCA_002323795.1. Classification (GTDB taxonomy): domain Bacteria; phylum Bacteroidota; class Bacteroidia; order Flavobacteriales_D; family Sanyastnellaceae; genus UA16. The sequence continues at coordinate 27,513 of DCPZ01000079.1, forward strand.
CATCAGTTACACAGGTTTCGCCCTGGACAACAAAATGCCAATGCTCAAAGCGCTCGCTAGCATTGATGACTCGGCAACAGCGGTTTGTCAGTATTTCGACAAAAACATCACAAAAGTGGTTGCTACGCTGGGTTGGGAGCAAGAGTATTTCTTGGTCGACAAGGCCCTCCACGCTGCCCGTCCTGATTTGCAAATGACAGGGCGTGCTTTGTTTGGAGCTGCTCCTGCTAAGGGGCAGCAATTGGACGACCACTATTTTGGGTCCATCCCTGCTCGTGCGACAGCCTTCATGAAGGAGTTTGAAATGGAGTCTCACAAACTGGGTATTCCAGTTACAACTCGACACAATGAGGTGGCTCCGAATCAATTTGAGTGCGCTCCAGTATTCGAAGAAGCGAACCTCGCAAACGATCACAATCTTTTGCTCATGGAGGTGATGGAGCAAGTAGCTCGTCGCCATAATTTCCAGCTTTTGCTGCATGAAAAGCCTTATCCAGGTTTGAACGGATCAGGAAAGCACAATAACTGGTCACTCGGAACAAATACGGGAGTGAATCTCTTAAAGCCGGGCAATAACCCCAAAACGAATCTGCGGTTTTTGACCTTCTTTGTCAATACCCTTGCGGCTTTGCACAAACATGCAGACATTGTTCGTGCTGCGATTGCATCGGTTGGAAATGATCACCGATTGGGTGCGAATGAAGCGCCACCAGCGATTATCAGTGCATTCATCGGATCCCAATTGTCAGATTTGTTGGATGCCTTGGAAACAAGCATCAAGGCAGGGAAGTTGACCCCTGAGGACAAAACAGCACTGAAATTGGAAATTGGTCGCATCCCGGAAGTGATGCTGGACAACACCGATCGCAATAGAACATCGCCTTTTGCTTTCACCGGGAATAAGTTCGAGTTACGTGCTGTGGGGTCAACTGCCAACTGCGCAGTCTCAATGACTGTGCTCAATACGATTGTTTCTGATCAACTGAAGACTTTCAAACGGGCTGTTGATCAGCGCATTGCTGGTGGTGACAAAAAGGACGATGCGATTTTGAAGGAATTGCAAAAATTGATTGCTCAGAGCAAATCCATTCGATTTGAAGGCAACGGATACTCAGAAGATTGGGTCAAAGAAGCGAAGCAAAGAGGCCTGTCGAATCTGCGCAACACCCCTGAAGCGTTAAATGTGCTCAACCGGAAGGAAGTGCAGGATTTGTTTGAGAGCATGGGGGTTTTGAGTAAAGAGGAATTGGGAGCAAGGGTTGAGGTTGATTTGGAAAACTACATTTTGAAGCGACAAATCGAATACCGCGTTCTTTTGGATATGAGTCGAAGTACGATCTTGCCCGCTGCCATTCGGTTCCAGAGTGGATTATTGACCAATGTCGAGCAGTTGACTGCGGTGCTAGGAAAGGATGCTTCGAAGTTCTCCGTTGCGCAGATGGATATGATCAAATCGGCGGGCACGGTCATTCAAAACTTGCACATGGCTGCGGCCAAAATGGAGGAAGTTCATGACAATGCGGAGGGAGCGAAAACAGCAATTATAAAAGCACGCGACTACGCAGAGAAGGTGGTTCCGTGCATGGAAACGGTAAGCAGTCATTGCGCCGAATTGGAGCTGATGGTTGATGACGCTCAATGGCCATTGCCGAAGTTTGCGGAGTTACTTTTTACCCGCTGAGAGCATTCAGAATCCCTCTCCAAACAGGAGGTAAAATCAAAGGGCTGGCCAATGGGTCAGCCCTTTTTTTGGGTTATTTTCTGGCTTTATTGACTTCCGATTGCACCTAAACGCCGGCTTTGCCTTACATTCGAGCACAGATTAAAATCGATACGAAATGCACAAGAACCTGCAAGCTTTTTGTACCCTCACTGGTTTAGCCAGTTTGTTGATTATGATATCCTTTGGAACGCTATCAGCCCAGACGGATTATGCCGCTGAGGCGGACCAAGCATATGAAAAGATGGCGTTTAGCACATCTGCTCAAGAATACATCAAAGCCTACGCTAAAGTGAAGGAAATAGATGAAAAAGGACGAATTGCCTTTATGACAGGTGAGAGTTTTCGCATGATGCTTGAGCCCGCTGCAGCAGAGGAATGGTATGACAAGGCGATTGGCTTGCGTTATGGGGCAAATGACCCATCTGTATTTTTGGTTTATGGCGATGTTATGCATTCTCAGCAATCTTTCGATGATGCGATTGAGTGGTACGTTGCCTACAAAGAGAATGGTGGCGACGGAGATGTCGCTGATGCTCGAATCGAGCAAGCTGACAATGATGCCCTTGAGTTGGATGAGCCCTCTAGCCGTTATATTGTGGATAATTTACTATTGTTGAATTCTGACGGATATGACTTTGGTGTTGGTTATGCGTCCAAGAAGGCAGACGAAATTGTCTTTGCTTCTTCGCGGGAGAGTTCAACAGGTTCAGGTGAGGACCCCATCACGGGACAGAGTTATATGGACTTGTTTCGTTCAGAACAAGACAAAAAAGACCGTTGGAGTACGCCGGCCCCATTGAATTCAACGATCAATACTGAATTCAACGAAGGAACGGTTGCGTTCGACAGAAAGTATAAGAACATATATTTTACCAGATGCATTTCGGATGACGAAAGTTCATTTGCTTGCGATTTGTACCGAGCGGCAGCAATGGGTTCAAAGTATGGCCCTTCTGAAGTCATCGAATTGATCAATAGGGACGAGAATGACAGCTCGCAGGTAGGACATCCGAGTTTCACGATTGACAATGACTTCCTGATGTTCGTCAGTGACTTGGAAGGGGGATATGGAGGCAAGGACATCTGGTACGTTGCCTACGATAGCAAAGAAGACACCTTTGGCGATCCAGTCAACCTTGGTGAAAACATCAATACATCGGGTGATGAAATGTTTCCGAACATGCGTTACGATGGAACCCTTTTCTTTTCTTCGACAAATGGGAACATGGGAGGGCTTGACATCCTCAGTGCCGCTCCGGCAGAAGGAATTATGAAGTTTGAAAAAGCGACAACGGTTCCCTATCCACTGAATAGCAGTGCAGACGACTTTAGCATTGTCTTCAAGGATGGAGAAGATGCGGGCATTTTCACATCAAGCCGAGTCGGAGGTAAGGGCAAGGACGATTTGTACTCTTTTACCCTTCCAGACATGAAGTTTTGCTTTAGAGCAAATGTATATGATTACGATACGGGCAACCCGCTCATGGCAGCCGTCGAGGTCAATGGTTCAAACGGTGACTCATGGACGTTCACTGCTGATGCTGATGGCGGCTTGGAATTGTGTGGTGATGAAATCAAGAAGAACGCAACCTATGACGTAGACGTTGAGCTTCAAGGTTACATCAGCACGGGAGATCGCTTCGCCACTGCTGGTCTTTCAGAGAGTACCACTTTTGCTCGTGAGTACTTCTTAAAAGAAGTCGTTTTGGATCAAGAGTATCAAATGCCTTTGGTTTTGTACGCGTTCAACGAAGCGGAACTCTTAGTCAATGATGATGTAAACGGCGCGGATTCTCTGGCATACCTTCTCGATATCATGGAGAGGAATGAAACGTACGTGATTCAATTGGAATCCCACACCGATAGCCGCGGAAAAGACAATTACAACCAAGAGTTGTCTCAGCTAAGAGCTCAGACATGTGTAGATTATCTTGTTGGTGCAGGAATCGAGAGAAATCGACTTGTGGCAGTGGGAAGAGGCGAAAGTATGCTGCTCGTTTCTGATTCAGAAATCAATCGAATGAAAACGGAGGAAGACAAGGAACGGGCGCACCAGGCCAACCGTCGAACGGTATTCCGAATCATGCGTTTCGATTACGTTCCGGGAGAATAAGTGGAAGATTCAAGGTACGCAAACCGCGGGGTCTCGTCTGGCAAAGAGGAAGTGCATGCTGCCATTGCTGGAATTGATAAAGGCTTGTTTCCGCAAGCCTTCTGCAAGGTAGTTCCGGATTATCTGACAGGCAGTGAGGATCATTGCGTAGTGATGCATGCTGATGGAGCGGGTACCAAGTCCTCGCTCGCGTATATGTATTGGAAGGCGACAGGTGATCTTTCCGTTTGGAAGGGCATTGCACAAGACGCTCTTGTCATGAACATCGACGATTTGTTGTGCGTTGGTTCGCTTGGCCCCATTTTGGTGTCCAGCACCATTGGCAGAAATAAGCACTTGATTCCTGGTGAGGTGATCAAAGCGATCATCACTGGCACGGAGGAATTATTGGAAGATCTCAGAGCACATGGCGTTGATATTCAGAGTACAGGAGGCGAAACTGCTGATGTAGGAGACCTGGTGCGAACCATTATAGTGGATTCAACAGTCGTTGCACGTATGAAACGCGATGAGGTCATCGACAATGCCAACATTGCTCCAGGTCAGGTCGTTGTTGGCTTGGCAAGTTTCGGTCAAGCAAGCTGGGAAGACGAGTACAATGGAGGAATGGGGTCGAACGGATTAACGTCTGCGAGGCATGATGTTTTTGCCAAAGGACTGATGACCGAATACCCTGAAAGTTTTGATCCAGGTACAGACGAACAATGGGTCTATACCGGCAATTGGAGTTTGACCGACAAGGTTGATGGGGTTCCGCTGGACGCGGGAAAACTGGTCTTATCTCCAACACGAAGCTATGCACCACTGATGGCCAAAATTCTACCTCAATGGGGCAGTCGTATCAAAGGAATGGTTCACTGTTCCGGTGGTGCTCAAACCAAGGTGCTTCATTTCGTGGACAATGTGCATGTGGTGAAGGATAATCTATTTCCAATACCGCCACTGTTTGAAATGATTCAGAAGAGCTCAGGCACGGACTGGAAGGAAATGTATGAGGTGTTCAATATGGGACATCGAATGGAGATTTATACTGATTCAGAGACAGCGAAGGCCATCATCGACTTGTCAATAGCGATGGGAGTTGACGCTCAGATCATTGGCCGTTGTGAGCCATTCACGGGCAAGCGAGTTACCGTATCTGGTGCTCAAGGAACCTATCAATACGGAGATTAGCTCAGCGAATGAAACGTGAGGATGCCCTGACAAACAAAATGTCCTCCATTTCGGATCGCTATCATGAAGTTGAGAAACTGGTGGGTGATCCTGATGTGATTAAAGATGCCAGGCGATACCGAGATTTGATGCGCGAATACAAGCGTCTCGAAAGCATAGTTCAGCATCATACTTTACTCCTTTCCCTCGAAAAAGATCTTGACCAGGTGGAGGAGTGGCTCAAAGGGGATGATGCCGATTTTAAGGCTTTGGCGCAAGAAGAGCGTCCGGACCTCGAACGCAGGTTATTGGAAGCATATGAAAAGGCAAAAATCATGCTGTTGCCACGTGATGAAGTGGATGATCGTCCGGTAATGATTGAATTTCGAGCAGGGACTGGTGGAGATGAAGCGGCGATCTTTGCTGGGGATTTGTTTCGCATGTATCAGAAGCATTGCACTGAAAAAGGTTGGGCTTGGATTTTGGTCAACGCGAATGAGGGAACGGCAGGTGGCTTTAAAGAGGTTGTGGCACGCGTCGAAGGAGATGGTGTTTACGGTTGGTTGAAATTTGAAAGTGGAGTGCATCGGGTGCAGCGTGTTCCTGATACGGAGTCACAGGGACGTGTGCACACGAGTGCAGCGACTGTTGCAGTATTGCCAGTTGCTGAGGCCGTTGATGTCGATTTAAATGTTTCTGATATTCGACGCGATACCTTTCGCGCAAGTGGAGCAGGAGGTCAGCACGTGAACAAAACAGAGTCTGCCGTGCGATTGACTCACGGGCCATCAGGCATTGTCGTTGAATGTCAAGATGGTCGTTCCCAGCATCAAAACTACGAGCATGCTCTTGAGGTCTTGAGGACGCGATTGTTTGAACGCGAGCGTGAGCGCATCGCTGCAGATCAAGCACAGAAACGGAAGTCTTTGGTCAGTACTGGTGACCGTTCTGCTAAAATCAGAACCTATAACTTTCCTCAGGGACGCGTCACAGACCATCGAATTCATTTCACTTCTCATGCCTTGCCATCTATCTTGGGGGGAGATTTGACTCCGGTAATTGAAGCCCTCCGAATGGCGGAGCAGGCAGAATTATTGGCCTCACAGAATTAATTTTCACGCATGATCAATCGGAAAGAAATCTTCACTCAAATTCAAGCCAAAGAGTCATGCTTGTGCGTGGGTTTGGATCCTGATGTCCAGCGCATACCCGAATCATGCGGTGATGGCGTGGATGGCATGGAGGTGTTTTGTAAATCCATCGTGGATGCGACACATGACTTGGCTGTAGCTTACAAGCCTAACTTGGCATTTTTTGAACAATATGGCGACCAAGGATGGAGAGCCTTGGTGCGCATCATTGAGCACATTCCCGACCAATGCATGGTCATTGCGGATGCAAAAAGAGGAGACATTGGTAACACGGCCAAGCGATACGCCAATGCCATTTTTGACGGTTTAGGAGCACACGCTATTACCGTTGCACCTTATATGGGTGCTGATAGTGTGACGCCTTTTATGGATGGATACAAAGACCAATGGACGATCTTACTTGCCCTCACATCCAACTCTGGTGCAGATGATTTTGAGTTTCATGGTTCACCGCCACTTTTTGAGCGTGTGATTTCACGTGCACAAGAATGGGGAACTCCGGATCAACTCATGTTTGTTGTTGGAGCAACAAGACCAAAGTTCATTGCTCGCGCTCGGGAACTCGCTCCTGAGAATTTCTTCTTAGTCCCAGGGATTGGTGCTCAAGGTGGTGACTTAAGATCGGTACTCGAGGCAGGGTGGAATGATCAATGTGGTCTGTTGATCAATGCTTCGCGGAGTATCCTTTATGCATCGAAGGAAGCTGACTTTGCTTTTTCAGCGAGAACAGCAGCCTCTCAGCTTCAAGCAGAAATGGCAGCTATCATCCGGGAAAAGCAAGTGGCCAGATGAACTTGGTGCGTCGCATACGAATGGCGGCGATATCCATCGTCAGTGTCCTGTGCCTTGGAAGCCTTGGTTTTGTCTGGCTCGAAGGGTATTCTTGGGTTGAGGCTATTTACATGACGGTGATCACGGTTTCCACCGTGGGTTTTGGAGAGGTCCGGCCATTGTCAGAAAAGGGGATGATTTTTACAGCACTGCTGGTGGTCAGTTCTTTAGGGACATTTACGTTTGCAGTCACTGCCGTTAGTCAATTTTTTCTCGAAGGGGATTACCGAGAACGCATTAGAAACAAACGAATCAAACGCATCATGAAAGGAATGGATCAGCATGTCATTGTTTGCGGTTACGGTCGGGTAGGAGAAAAAGCAGTGGCCGAGCTGCAGGACCACGATACCGATGTGGTCGTCATTGAATCAAATCCAGAATTGGTGAAATCGCTCCAAAAAAAGGGGCTCCATGTTCTGGCGGGTGATGCAACGCGCGACGAAAACCTAATCAATGCTGGACTTGTTCGGGCGAGGGCGGTCATCACGACACTTCCGGATGATGCTCAAAACCTATATGTGGTATTGGCAGCACGAGAACATCGCAAGGAAATGTTAATCATTAGCAGGGCATCTCAGCTTAACGCGGTGAGCAAATTGCGTGTCGCGGGTGCTCACAATGTGATTATGCCCGACCAAGTCGGAGGCGCTCACATGGCTTCGCTCGTGGCTATTCCCGATGTGGTTGAGTTTCTCGATCACATCCGAATTCAAGGTGCAGATCAAATTAACATTGAAGAAG
>DCPZ01000005.1 GCA_002323795.1 Flavobacteriales bacterium UBA1531
TTATAACCTACCATTGCTGCAAGTGCGCCTTGTTTGACAACACCGGATGGATCTATGTAATTTCCAGAACCACCAACAATATAACCGAGGTCTGGAACCTCTATCACGTGATTTAATGCGTCGAAATCAGGGCTGGCGTTCGTTGTAGGCGCGTCTATGTGAATACTCCAATCCAAAGTGCCTGCCGCGGTCAGCTTGACCATCAACCCTGAACGGTTTGGCCCGCTTTTATATTCGCCAACGGCAACCCAACCGCCATCCAATGATTGGATTCCATGCAAAAAGGTCGTTTCCTCAAAGAAGCTACCGCCGGGTACACTTAGTTTCATAGGGTCCAGTATGCTCGCGTCATTGGCCACACCATAAATAAGTGCCTCTTGGTTGCCCTCCTCCATAAAGCCAAATACCGTTGCTGAGCCTTCGCCCCAGCCTGAAGCATCCACGTGCATGGCTCGATTTGGCATGCCGTCTGCTTCCATGTAAACATCCCAAACAATTTCACCATTGGACTTGAGGCGCTTTAACCTTGCATTTGTGGTGGAGGATGGAAATTCGTAAGCTCCTGCCACGATGAAGTCTCCCTCTAATTGACTTGGGTTTGAAATCGCGTAGTGATTTTCATTGCCCATCGAACGCTGGCTTAATTGTACTTCCTGTGTCCATGAAATGGACGAGAACAGAAGAAATGAGATCACTACGATGCAGCTTGGTTGTATAGACGCAGCGATAGTCTTAGGTGAATAAGGCATGGCTTTGGTTAAAAGTTCACCGTAAAAAGTATCCATAAATACATGAAAATACAAGGAATCTTCAAACTTATCACTCAGATTATCAGTCTGATAGGTTTGAAAATAGGTTTGGTCGTCGGCCTAATAGGGTTAGAACTCATGCCAAGGGGATGCATGCTAAATGCCACATCGGCTTTGTCCATTTTGTTGATTCTGACCTTTGACGATTCGAACTTGGATGGATTCGATATATCCGAGTTTGCAGGGTTCAGAAAAGATTCGGGTGGGCCAGAGCCCACCCGAGACGTGTAGTGATAGTTGAAAAAGCGAAAACTGCATCAACTGCGTTCAGTCGAGCAGAACCATACTGAAAAGTAGTCCCTGCGAAAGGAAATAACCACGTTTACACAAGACAAATCTGCGAGTAGAAATGTGATTCTGCAATCGCTCAAATAGGTTATTTTGAATGATTCTAAATAATGTCGCTGTTGGTTGTCATTTGTCATCTATTCCCTATAACCTATGTTTTTCTCTCAAATCGATTCAATTCAATCCTTGTTCAACTGAACTGAGTTATTTAGACTCAATATCAATAGCCTACAGAAGCAAGTGCTAAGAGAACCTTAAAGACTTCCACATTGTAATTAAACCATGATTAGCATAGCATCTACCTGCACGAACTGCCTCCATCTAGGAGCAAAATTTCAATGTACGGTTCACGAAACCAAGGTTGATTTTAATACAACCTGCGACAAGCATGAACATTCGTCGCGGCTCTCAGCTTCGTCCTCATGTTCCAATTGTTCAGCAGCTAATACTGCGAATTGCTCGCATCCGAAGCAAGCTGCACAAGACTTGATGTGCATCGATTGGTCGCATTGATCTGCCTTTGAATTTCTGAGGCGTTGGTCAGTGCCCGCTGTGACGCATGTGCACACAGCTGCCGGTCATTTCATGAGGATACCACGGCGCGTCGCCCGCACGTGGCAGGTCTTTTTTGGGTCAGGTTAGCTCGTTGTTCGCCAGTCGACCTTTTGCTGATACCAAGTGACGAACATTTTTTAGCTCGTGTTCAGGCGACTAGTCAGTAGGCCAGGGTAGGGCACTTGCAGTGGCGGGGGGCAGTGGATTAGATGACGCAGTTGATGCGTAATGCGTTTAACGCTCGAGCGTTTCAAAAGTGAAAAGCCCTGCGCTGCCTTGGTCATCGTAAAAATCCAGCAGCCGCAATAAGAACTCCCTTCCGTCAGCCGTTTGGATGCAATAAATGAGGTCTTGATTGATGTTGTATGCGCCTTCTTCTAGGCTATACGATTTCCAGTCATAACCTATGACATCCCAATCGGCACTCAAATCATCTTCTGGCCACTCCGCCTCCTTCCAAAATTCCCAAGAGTCAGAATCTACCTGCATCACACGAACTCCTTCGGCGTGGCTGAGCACGCCACTTACGAGGTATTCGATTGCGGGTAGGTCATCTCCTTGTGAAATCAATGCTGTGTATTGCGTAAAGTACAGGTCCCATAAACCTGTATTGGGTTCTATATCAACAACTTGTTCATTTAGAAGGCTTACGTGCACATTGCTTATACTGAGATTGTTCGAGAGTGTAATTGTATCCCAATTGTTTTCGATGTCAGCGTCAGAATCAGCCAGCAAAATCGATGTTCGGAGGGTTATGTGTTCTTCTGATTTCTCCAAGATTTGGACACGTCGGCTACCTAGGCTTTCACTAGGACTATAAGGGTCTCTCCCTAAATCAATGGCTTTTACTTCTGCACCTTCAATGAGTTGATTGGGTGTCCTTCCATCTGGATGGTTTACTTCCCAGTTGAGGTCATCTGCTTCGTCTTCTGAAAACGCAGTTTCCGATTGTGATGATAAAAGCTGCGCACTGCGCATGTACCTGCTGCTATTAAGGTCCATCCAGACCGAATCACCATCAAAATGAAACCGCAGACACCAAGCGTCCTTCGTATTGGCGTACGCCTGACCTAAATCCAAGTCAAAATGGACCTGTCCTGAATAATCGCTTCCAATGCTTACCTCTCTTATAACTGTGTTACCCGGCTCCCGAGGTGGAATTGGAAGCTCCTTTTCAATGCATCCGGCTAATGAAATACAAATCGCCAACAAGGCGGGTAAGGTTCGCTTTTGATTCATTGAACTATGACCTCTTTGCGCTCAACTTGTGGGTGATGGTTATGGACAAACTTCTACCCCAGGCTAACCAAGTTGTTCCAGAAGAATGTGCGCCTCCATTCTGTAATGCCTGCGCGGTCGTCACATCAAAAATATTATTGACTCCAACTTGAGCGACCCACGCAGATTTTTGCCATCTGAGTTGAGCGTCTAGCATCGAGTAGGGCTCGGATTTTTGCACTATGATTTCGTTTTGTTCGTCAACTACATTCCTCGGTTGTGACCCGTTGTATTTCGCGTTTAAGTTGAACGATAACGTTTCGACCAGTTGGAATTCAACTGACCCCGTATATTCTGGGGTCCACAGAACATCTGCTCGATTATCCGATTGATTTATTGTTTGTTCTCTACCGGTGAATTGCACTCCGCTGCTAAGATGCACCATGTCCATGGTCAAATCTGCATTAAGGCTTATTCCTCTGGCATGAAAGCGGTAGATGTTCTCATATCGGAAGGTGCCGTCTAGTTGATCCACAAGGGAGATGCGATCGACGACGTCATTATCAAAAACCTTCGTCATAATCTGAAAATTCTCCTCATTTCTGGACCAGCTAATTTCGCTATAGTTGGAGGATTCTGCTCGAAGGTTGGGGTTCCCAAAGAGTTGGTGATTGATATCGACAAAGCGGAAATACAGTTCCTTCAGGGTAGGCGCTCGGTACCCTCTTGCATAGGCCATTCTGAATCGATTTGTGCCCGATTTGATGAGCGCATTCATGCTCGGCAGTATTGGATTTTGAAAAGATGAATTCCAAGCCTGGCGGATGCCGTACTGCCATTTCAAAGATGGACTTTCGAACGTTGCCAATGCGAAAGCTGCCGCATCAGTCATAGCCTGCAGCCCTTGTTCAATTCTCTTTGATTCATAGGTCTCATAATTCATATCCCATCCTGCCCGAATGGACCAATTCGGATTCAGGTTGATGTTTCTGGTGCCTCTGGTCATGAGGGAAGTTACTCCTGTTGTATCCTGTTGTTGCGTTGCTTGGAGTTCAGAATCAAGGGTTGTCAAATCTGTGATGAGTCCATTTTTCTTTCTTGAAAATGACTGCACGGAGGCGATAACGTTCCACTTTACCCCGTCCTCATCGAAGTTCTTCGCTTGGAAAGAGGGCAGAAATCGACGTGTGTGATAAATGTCATCAAACGCAGAGAGACCGTATGGACCGCGCGGCAAGCCTCGATTGGTGATTGTTTCATCCAAGAAGAAAAAGGTTGGACTAAGGGTCCAATTACCAGCTGTGAGTGTTGTTTTTATGTTGAGCTGGCGTTGCTCTTTTGGATTCCACGTTGCAACCCTTGCGCTGTCCGCAGCGAAATCCGCTATCCAATCGAACGCAGGGTCTCCAAGCGACCAACCATCAAAAACATGGTTCGAACAGCTTATTGTGGTAGAGTGATTTGCTCCTGACCAACCGGCACTAATCGATTGGGTATAGTCTCCAACGCTTTCGTACCGCAACATTGTGGTCAAAGTAGGAGAGGAGATTTTGGATTTTTTTGATAAGAGGTTGATGGTTCCTGCCAACGAATTGGTGCCAAATTCCACAGCCATCGGCCCGTCAACGATCTCTATGCTTTCAATTTGATCGAGTCGAATTTGACCTAAATCGATGTTCCCTCCAAGTCGACCCACCAGCGGCACGCCATCGAGCATGATTTTCACATTCAGCCCCCCAAGTCCGTTCATGGATAATCCACCACCGAGGGCCGGGTCGTGATTCATTCTGATGCCATTGGTAAGGCGCAGGGCGTCTTGAAGTGTTTGTGATGACCCAAATCGAACCTGTTCAAGACGGAGTTTTTTTATGACTCGAAGCGCATTTTCTGCTTTGACAGCGCTTGTCTCTCCGGTAATGACCGCCTCATCTACTTCGACATACCAATTGATGCTGTCCTGCGATTGAACTTGCCCGAAAAGAGCAACAGGCAGCGTCGCTGCCATCGCAAAAGCCAAACCATATTCCAGAAAACTTTTCACTCGAACAACGTGCTATTGAATCAACATCTTATGATTCACAATACCGTTTTCAGTGTTTAAGCTCAAGATGTACATACCTGGAGATAGTCCGTTCAATTGAATGAAACCATTCCAACCATTGAGCATATCTGTGAATACCACTGCGCCGGCCATATTGGTAAGCATAGCATCTTCAATGTGAAAATCAGCTTGGATGGAGATTCTTGAATTGCCCTCTGCTGGGTTGGGATAAACGCTCCAGTCCATTGTTTCGGCATCAGCAACTGATACCCCCGAATTCAGGATTTTCCCGATTTCTATGTTACCGGTCGTTGAACCTTCGAAACCTGTGAAGACAAGACGCCATTGAGAACCCGAATTAGTCTGAACAAAATAACACCGGTCATCTGCCAGGCTGTAGGCACCGCCGGCATATGTTTTCCAATCATAGCCAACTGAATTGGCCTCGTAGCTGAGGATATCAAGATTCATCTCGCCGTCGGCATAGGGATCATCAAGACCTTCAAGCATTTGGACCCCTGTGTTGGGATGAACGAGGGCGCCTGTAACGCCGTAGAAAACTTCGGATTGAATTTCTTCGACATACCGAAGGAATACTAAATCCCACTCCGCTGAGGGCTCTAAGTCAAGTTCGACCTGGTTGCTGATGCTGTAGAAGGCAAGGACTTTATCAGGGTAATCCGATTTCGTAAGCTGATCTTCCACAAATTCGGAACCGTCAAGGTTGGCATATTGAAAGGAATAGGTTCCTGATTCTAGAGATAGGATGGCAATCTTTTTCCAGCTGCCGTCGGGTAAAGCAATCACAAATACCTTGTCCGAGGTTATGACATGCGTCACGATGTCATAAATACCCCAGCCAAGATCGAACATGTCGTCTCCTCCTTGTGAAAACGCGCCGGATGACCAAGCGCTGTTGTCATTTCTCAATTGCGATAGTTTTGCGGTCATATCGATGAACGTATCATCAATATTCTCCCACTCGTCAAGATCACCGGCATTGTAAAGGACAGTTCCTTGGCCTCCGTTGATGCGCACTGAGCTTCCCATTGATCTGACATCGAAAGCCAAGTCCCAACTTGCCATGATTTCTTCCCCGACGACGCCTGAATCCATGCTGTAGAAAACCATGTTTTCATATCCCGGA
>DCPZ01000106.1 GCA_002323795.1 Flavobacteriales bacterium UBA1531
CCACGTGAGATACAGCGCACCCTGCCATAAATCGTCTTCATACGAGCCCATGATTACTCGGTCGCGACTGACCCGAGCCGTGAGCATCAAATTGCCTCCTTCTTCAAAAAATAATTCGAGGCCCAATGCCGCAAATCCACCAAAGCCGGTTGCCGTCAGGCTCGACGTTGGATTGGCAAAGTTGCCATTTGCGATCTGAGCGGTCAACAACTGGTAATTTTGATTCTCAATTCGCACATAATTGCTTTTCAATCGAGTTGCTAACATATTGCCCCCCAATTCAATAACCCAACTAACCTCATCTGTAATATAAGCAGCCGTACGATAAGCAAGTGACAATTGAAATCGATCTTCTTCACTAAAAATGCCGTAGGTTCGGCGGTTCTCTGACCCCATCCCCGTATCCGCATCGGAAGAGACAATGTTCCATCCGCCTTCAGACTTCAATCCATTGATGGCATCCACGTGCAAAACAAATGCGGATTCCGGATTGAAAAACAGCATGGTCTGCAACCCCATCAGCGTGCCCGGTGTGTATCGCATTCCGGTGTAGGCCGGGTACTCAATGTATTTAAACTCTCCTGCTTCGAGCCCTATACTATTCATGATTTGGCTCCAAACAATGCCATTTGGACTGTCCACGCCCAACCGATCCTCAATGGTCATCAAGCGGGCAGTGTTATCCCCAAGTTCGTAGGTCTCTCCGGCGTAGCCATTGTAGAATGCATTCGCTGCCTGGTGATTGGCCTGGTAAACACCAAAGTTCACGGCAAACTCCACCCCTTTTCGTTGGGAGACATAGCTCTCCGTGTCATATTCATCCCAATCGTCCCAGTCCTGAGCGATACCCTCACTGACCAGCATGAACATGGCTACAATGCAAACCATGCTCATGGCTCCCAACGATGCCGAAACCCTCTTTGCTCTTTCCATTATCATTCCTCTAATTTACAAAATCATCTGCCTTAGAATCGCATTAGAAGGCTAGCTTGATCCGAAACTCCTGCCGTCGCAAAGGCCAATCGCTGGCATCTGTCGGCTCCTCAGCGAGCGCTCCCAACGCGTCAAAACCCGAAATCATCTGACCAAATACCGTGTGTTCAAAATCTAGATGTGGTGTCCCTCCTTCTTTGACATAACGGTCTTTCTGCGCTTCTGTGTACGAGATCCCTTTTTCACGTTCCAAGCGGTTCAGCTCCGACCGGGTCACTTTACGTCCAACGACCAAGTAAAAATCATAAGAAGCTGACCGCTTCTCAGGATTCCCGTCATAAGTACGTCCCATCGCAAGCGCCCCTCGGAAATGCAAACGATTGGAATGAAATTCTGACGGCAAGGTGTGCTTACCGATCAACCAACGGAGCTCTTGGGCACGGGTATCCTCGGAATTTCCACCTTGTACGACAAAGTCAGGAACAATGCGTACAAACTCACTCGGCGCATAATAATTCCGAGCCACTTTATACGCAAAATTGGCGCTGTGGAGGGGCACATCACCGAACGTTTCGAGCACCATTTGACCTTTGGATGTTGAAAGTTCAAACCGTGAGGTAGGCATTTCTTTTACCCAGTCCAATAAAAATCGTTCGCAATTGTCATCAGTCAACGCAGGGAAAGCCAGGATGGCCTTCTTGGCCTCGATGGCCAGCGAATCCGCTTTAGAGGTGATCGGACTGGATTCAACATCAGGTTCGGCCGAAGCAAATGGCAACCCATCGCTTTCACAAGAGCATAGCAGCAGCACTATGATTTGAGCTCCAATTTGAAGTCGCTTGATTCCCTTCATGCCCCAAATCTACCGCAATCTTCGCTCAACGTAAATCCTTTGCGGACCTGCTCAACTATTTGCATGAAAAACCAGAGATATTTGTCAAACCATGGAACGTTTCGCTATCGTCGACATTGAAACCACTGGTTCGCATGCTCGCGGACATGGAATCACCGAAATTGCCATCGTCATCACCGACGGTTGCGATGTGCTCGACCGTTGGGAGACACTTGTAGACCCCGGCCTTCCAATCCCAACGCATATCACCAAGCTTACCGGAATCGATGACACCATGGTCGAATCGGCACCAACGTTTGAAGCTGTTGCTGACGAATTAGAAGACTGGCTCGCTGATGCTGTTTTTGTTGCGCACAATGTGGGATTTGATTACGCCTTTATTCGAGGGCATTTTGAAACCATGGGGAGGGTTTGGAAACGGCCTAAACTTTGCACTGTGCGCATGGCTCGAAAACTGCTGCTCGGACATGCCAGCTACAGTTTAGGTAATTTATGCTCCGACCTGGGCATCTCAAATGATGCACGTCACCGTGCAATGGGTGATTGTGCCGCCACAGTCGAACTTTTTCACCGCATGCTGAAAACGGAACGTGCTACAGAAGTTGTGAGCAGCATGCTCAAACGCGGTGAACGGGAATCTTGGCTGCCACAGCATGTTCCCGCGTCTGACTTCGAACGCTTGCCCACAAAACCCGGGGTGTACCGCTTCCTCGACCGCAAAGGAACGGCCATTTATATCGGCATGTCGCACAACGTACGGCATAGAGTTCGAACGCATTTTAACGGCGATATGGCCTCTTCTCGAAGGCAGGCTTTCCTCCGCGACATCTATAGCATTGAAGCAGAGGAAACGGGTTCTGCATTGCTCGCCAGATTGCGCGAGGACGAATTGATCCGGAAGCATTGGCCCATTCACAACAGAGCCCAAAAATCTGTGGCTATGCGCACTGCAATCATTCCCTATACCGATCAGAAGGGATTCAACCGATTTCATTTGAAGCGACAACGGCACATCAAACAAGCCATGCGCTGGTTTTACCGAGATGAAGATGCGCGCACTTGGCTCCACGGTCAAGCTCGAAAACACGAACTGGATCCGGAACTACTCGGATTGGGATCAGACGGTCGAGCCACCGAGCGGGACGATTCCTCTGAAACCGTTCGCTCCCACAATCAAGGCATCGAAGCACTGACAAAAGCCGCTCGCCATTCCCAGCGCGTTGCCATCATTGAAAAGGGGCGGAATCATCACGAATCTGCTGTAATCTTAGTGGATCGAGGAGTTGTACAAGGTTGGTGCTACACTGAAGAGAGCATTGAACGCTTTGAACAACTCGATGAAATCGTACCGATAAAAGCGGGATCCGCTACGAGCGATGCCATTGTTCAGCGGGCTTTGCATGAATTTTCTACGGGCAAAACCAAGCTCTATGTTTGGGAAGAATGCGCAACAAAAAAGCCACCCGAAGGTGGCCTCTTTGTCTGACATGTGATCGTTGCCTCAATTGAGATTCGTGCGTAATGCACCGAATTTCTTAGATTGAAACATCCGCGTGCCTGCCGAATACGAAAGGATATTGCGAATGGATTGTGGTTTGGGCATGATGTCTGCGGCTTGTGCGCTTTCATCAAACCAATCAGATGTCAAATCTTCAAGTGTACAATGTGCCATGGGCGTCTGCATTAGGGTTTGAACACCCCAATAACGCCATCAATCCAAGACTATTGTGCAGGAGTCATTTTCATTTCAATTGGAGACAATCCCACCCAATCAATTCAAGGTAAGTTGCACCCCACGCTCTTCCATTACGCGACGCATATTGATCAATGCATAACGCATTCGACCGAGGGCTGTATTGATCGATACCCCTGTTTCGTCGGCAATCTCCTGAAAGCTTAACTCGCGCTCAATGCGCATGTGAACCACTTCGCGTTGTTCTTCAGGAAGACAATCCAACAATCCACGCACATCCTGATGGATTTGGTCTTGAATCATCTGGTCCTCTGCGTGCATTTGATCACTAGGCAGCGTATCAAATACGTCAAACTCATCAGTAGCGCGCATCATGCGCATTTTCTTTCCGCGACGGAAATGATCTATGGAAATGTTGTGTGCAATGCGCAGCACCCATGGGAGGAATTTGCCTTCCTCATTGTACTTGCCACCTTTCAAGGTGTTCACCACCTTGATAAAAGTGTCTTGAAACAAATCGTTGGCCAGATCGGAATCCCGAACAATGAAAAAGATTTTCGAATAAACTTGTTGCTGATGGCGATTCAAAAGAGATTCGAATGCAGCCTCATCTCCAGAGAGATAGAGGGATATCAACTGTTGGTCAGAGAGTGACGCACGCATGATTTTACGCAGTTAAGGGTGAAATGAAAACCCGAATGAACGGGGCCTTACTTTGAAGCGTAAAATGTTTCTATCGCGAATGTTTTTTCAATTACTACCTCCAATATACGCCATATTTTCGTTGCATTGAAACCCGCGGGCGTTTTGGGCTGTTAACAAAAGCGAATGGAGATTCGTATCAAAGGTGCTCGAGAGCACAACCTAAAAAACATCGATGTCATTATCCCCAAGCGGAAATGGACGGTCATAACCGGGCTTTCAGGGTCCGGAAAAAGCTCACTGGCCTTCGATACGCTCTATGCGGAAGGACAACGACGGTACGTTGAGAGCCTCAGTAGCTACGCGCGCCAATTCCTTGGCCGCCTCGATAAGCCCGATGTGGATTCCATCGACGGCATTTCCCCTGCCATTGCCATCGAGCAGCGCGCGTCCTCAGGCGGTCCGCGCTCGACGGTGGCAACACGGACTGAGATTCACGACCACCTGCGCCTGCTGTACGCGCGAATTGGAATAACCATCTCTCCAGTCAGCGGAGAGCCGGTCAAGAAAGACCGCCCCGAAGACGTCCTAGATCGATTAAACTCGCTCGATGCTGACATTCGCTTCCTCATCGTCGCACCCATTCTGAAAAAAGCCGACCGCACCTGGGCCCAACAGCTCGAGATTTTCCAGCAACAAGGCTTCAGCCGTGTAATAGACGCCTCAGGCAAAACCCACGCTATAGCAAATGCCATCGCCTCGGATGCCAAAGCTTGGTGGCTCGTAGTCGATCGCTTGGTCACTCCGTCTACCAAAGATGAGGGCGATTTTAACTCGCGCGTATTCGATTCCGTTGAAACGGCCTTTTTCGAAGGCGACGGTTCGTGTGAAATCCGTTTTGCCGATGGCGACCTCGAGCCGTGGACCTTTTCGGATCGCTTCGAACGAGACGGCATCACTTTTCCTGAACCGAGCCCAGAACTGTTCACCTTCAACAGCCCCATCGGCGCTTGCAGCCGATGCGAGGGCTTTGGACACGTCATCGGCATCGACCCCGAGCGCGTTGTACCTGATCCCAAGCTCAGCATTTACGACGGCGCCATTGCCTGCTGGCGCGGAGAGCGGATGGGCAAATGGAATCAACGACTCTGCCTCGCTGCCCGGGACAACGACATCCCCATTCACAGCGAATGGCGAGAGCTTTCTGCCGGGCAAAAGGACCTGGTCTGGAAAGGTGGTAAGGGATTCAAGGGACTGGACGCCTTCTTCTCCTACCTCGAGGAGAAAAGCTACAAGATTCAATTCCGCGTCATGCTCAGCCGATACAGGGGCCGTACAAAATGCCCAACGTGCCACGGCACTCGCTTGGGTGAAGGCGCACAGAACGTCTTCGTCGGCGACAAAACCTTGACCGAGGTATTGCGCATGTCCGCCAGGGATGCCCTTCTTTGGACCCGAAGCCTCAAGCTAAACCCGACCGAAGCAGAAATTGGCGAGCGATTGCTCCAAGAGGCCGAAACCCGCCTGCAATACCTCTGTGAAGTCGGGGTCGGTTATTTGACCTTGGACCGGTCCAGCAAAAGCCTCAGCGGCGGCGAGTCGCAGCGCATATCCCTGAGCACATGTCTTGGCAGCAGCTTAGTCGGTAGCACCTACGTTCTTGATGAACCCAGTATCGGCCTCCATCCGGAGGACACCGAACGGCTGATTGGCATCTTGAAGCAACTCCGCGACATCGGCAATACCGTCGTGGTCGTCGAACACGATGAAGATATCATGCGAGCGGCAGACCATCTAGTGGACCTAGGGCCACGCGCTGGAAGCTTGGGCGGTGAAGTGGTTTTTGCCGGTGACGCCCCGACATGGAAAAGCCTAGACGCCTCCCACCCGTCGCTGACCGCCGCCTATCTTAACGGGCACCTCGAAAATCCAGAGAAGCTTAAGCGCCAACTCGGCCCTGACTGGTTGCAGCTCACTGGCGCGTACAAGAACAACCTCAAGGGTGTAGACATCCGCATTCCATTGCACGCCCTTACGGCGATCACAGGCGTGAGCGGATCGGGCAAAAGCACCCTGGTCAATCAGGTCTTCCTGCCCTTGCTTCGGGCTGAACTGGAGGGGCTTGGCGGCGGGCAGTCTGCCTTAGGTGCGCTGTCCGGCAGTGTACACAAAATCGGAGCATTGGAATTCGTCGACCAAAACCCTATTGGGAAATCTTCCCGCAGCAACCCGGTCACGTACGTCAAGGCGTACGACGAGATTCGGCAGTTATTCAGCAGCACGGGACTCGCGAAAGCCCGCGGGTATAAACCTTCACATTTCAGCTTTAACGTAGCAGGAGGACGTTGCGAAACCTGCGAAGGTGAGGGCCAAGTCACCATCGGCATGCAGTTCATGGCTGATTTGAAGTTACGGTGCGACGCATGCAAGGGGCAACGTTTCCAGGACGAAATCCTCGACATCAAGTGGAAGGACAAGCACATTGCTCATGTGTTGGGGATGACCGTAGCCGATGCCGTTGACTTTTTCGCCCCGGCGACTGATGAAACAAAACCAAGCTCGGTTCAGAAGCGCCTCCTTACAAAGCTTCAACCGCTTCTCGATGTCGGGCTAGGTTATGTGACACTGGGACAGAGCAGCAATACCCTAAGCGGAGGAGAAGCGCAGCGCATCAAACTTGCAACCTTCCTCGGACGTGGTGACCGGCAAGAACACACTCTCTTCGTGTTTGACGAGCCCACCACGGGCCTGCATGCTTTCGATGTGCAAAAGCTAATGATCTCACTGAATGCTCTGCTCAAAATGGGCCATACAGTGCTCGTCATCGAGCACCAACTCGACGTTATTGCGCAAGCAGACTACATTATCGACATGGGCCCTGGCGGCGGTGATGCCGGCGGTGCAGTCGTGTGCCAAGGGGCACCCAAAGCCATCGCCTCCTGCAAGGCTTCCCTGACGGGTAAACACCTCAAACCCAAACTGACATAATGCTCCACAA
>DCPZ01000077.1:0-7351 GCA_002323795.1 Flavobacteriales bacterium UBA1531
CCGGACAACTTCGCCACTGAGACTTCTTGGGATTTAGTTGACGCAGACGGCAGTGCCGTTGCAACTGGTACCAGCAATAGCGCTGACTTTTGCTTGGCTTCTGCTTGCTATACGTTCACCATTTACGATTCATTCGGTGATGGTATTTGCTGCTCATTCGGTTTCGGTGATTACAGCCTTGTAGACGGAAATGGATTGGTGCTAGCCGCAGGTGGAGAATTTGGAGCTTCTGAGAGTTCATCTTTTTGTCTACCAGCAGTTCCTGGTTGTACGGACGACCAATCTTGTAACTACACCGAAGGTGCAAACTTTGATGATGGTTCATGCGATTACTCTTGCATTGGTTGCATGGACACATCAGCAGCGAACTACGATCCAACTGCAACTCAAGAAAATGATGGTTCATGCGTTTACTGTGATGCAGGAACGTTTGTCATCAACATCGACATGGTCGACTTGGGAGGCGACGGATGGAATGGTGCGAATTACTACTTAGATAGCTTCGATGGAACAGTGGCAGTCTCAGGTAACCTCGATGAGGCAGACCTTTTGATTGATGGTGTAGGAACTGATTTCCATTGCATTCCTCTGGGATGCTACCTCTTCACTTCTGGAGGCGGTTCGGCCGATAATGAAATTGCTGTGGTCGTAACTGACCAATTCGGAACTGTTTATGGTGACCAAGTGGCTTCTGGCTACTACGGTGTATTGCCTCCACCTAGCGGATTCCCAAGCGGTGGCTGGTACGTTGACTTCGGTCTTTTGGGCGGCTGCGACTTTGAAGGTTGCACGAACCCAGCTGCATTGAACTACAACATTTCTGTAACTGTTGACGACGGTTCTTGCTTGGTTCCACCAGCAAACGACGCGATTGAGAATGCCGAGGCGGTATTCTGTGGTGCTTCTGTTTCTGGAACGTTGGAGCTCGCTCAAGACGATGAAGGTTTGATTGGAGTCTTCGCAGGCACAGCGGTATCAACTGGTGGTGTTTGGTACGAGTTTAACGCTGATGCCGACTACCAGGTATTCGCTAACACGTGTAATACACCAACAGCAACTTCTGGCTTTGCTGACCCTGTTTCAGACACCAAGCTTCACGTCTTCGTTTACAACGACGAAGGTGAGTTGGAGGCGATTGTTGGAAATGATGATAACTGTGGTTTGATGTCTGGCGTAGCCTTCTTGGCTGAAACTGGAAACAACTACTACATCCATGTTTCTTACTTCTCGTTTTTCTCAGCTGGAACTGAATTCTTGTTGGATGTGACGTGTGAAGATTGTGAGTCTTTCCCAAACAACGATTACTGTGAGGATGCAACTCCTCAGTTGGATGACGTAACCTTTACCGGAAACGTATGCTGTGCAAACCCAACGGCTATTCCTTCTTTCGGAGGAACGAACTACGCGGTTTGGTTCACTTTCAATAGTACTGACGTTGTAACTGGACTTGACTATGACACGTTCTACTTCGATCTCACCAACTCTACAGACAATCCTTCTGGGGACTTGACTTTGACCATTTACTTGGACGGAGGTGACTGTGAAGCTTTGGGTGGATTCGTTGGTTGTGTGTTCACGGGAACATGCGCTGGTTCAATTGAGGCATTCTTGCCAAACTTGGAGTCAAATACCAACTACTACTTTGCTGTTGGAACTACAGATCCAGCTGAATGTGGTGATTTCGAATTCACTACAACTGGTATCTTCTTGGGTTGCACGGACAGTGCAGCTGACAACTACCTCGACTATGCAAACCAAGACGATGGTTCTTGTGTCTACACTGCAGTTCCAGTGAATGACCTTTGTGAGGATGCTCTCGACTTGCCATGCAACGAAGGTTACTTGGAAGGGTCAATGGGTAACGCTTCAGCTGATGGAGCTCCTGACGTTGTTTGCGCTCCATGCGCAGCTGGAGAAAATGCAGCATACGCCGTAGTTGGCGGTGGATCATGGGACGGAGAGGTTTCATGGACAATCACTGACAGTGAAGGCACACAATTCACAGGTGTAGCGACTGCTGGTCAATGGCTATGCGGAATGGCTGCAGGTGATTTCACGTTTGACGGTGTTGATTCATTCGGTGACGGATGGAACGGAGCAACTGCGAACGTATACTGGAACGGAAACCTTGTTGTAGATGCTTTCACAATTGCTACAGGGAGTGCTGGATCAACAACTGGAGTCGCTGAAGAAGACGGTTCTGTTGAATTGGTATTCGATGCATTGCCTGGTGTTTGGTGGACATTCCCTGGAACAGGTGAATTGCACACGTTGAACACTTGTGGTTCTGTAATTGATACGCGTGTTCAGGTATATTCTTCTGCCTCTGCTTCTTGTGGAGCATACGACTGCGTTCTAGATGTTACTGGCGCAATTGCTGACAATGACGCTTCATTCGAAGGTTGTGGATTCTTCGATCAAGATGATGCTTACATGCAATTCGTTTCTGATCCGATGATGACGTACTTCGTGTATGTTACTTACCAGGATGATGGAGTATTCAACGGCCAAGGTTCGTACCAAATCGAGCTTGCTTGTGAGGAAGCAATCGAGGGATGTACGATTAGCGCGGCTTGTAACTACAATCCAGACGCAAACATCGAGACCAACGATATCTGTGAATACACGTCTTGTGCTTGTGAAGACAATCCAGGCGGTGTAGCCATTTTGGTTAACATGACAGATTCATTCGGTGACGGATGGACAGGAAGCAACTCTGGTTCTGCAGGCGGATATGAAATCCTTGACGGTGACGGTAACTCTGTTGCTGCGGGTACCATCGACGATGCCGAATTCCAAATTGACGAAGACAACTTCGACGGTGCTGAATACGGATTGGATGTTCTTTGCTTGGATCCTGGATGTTATACGTATGAATTTACGGGTGCATTCCAGTGGTTCGGTGAGCAAGGATGGTCCGTAACAGACGGTGACGGCAATGAGATCATTGCTGGCGGTGCTACAGGGTCATTGGTTACAGACATGTATCCTTTCTCTGCTGGTGCTGATATCCTCTGTGGATGTACGGATGATTTTGCTTGTAACTACAATGCAGATGCTACAACCGAGAATGGAACATGTGAGTATGAGACGTGCGCAGGTTGCACGGATGAGACAGCTTGTGATTACGATCCAGAAGCGACCATTGAAGACGGTTCATGCTGCTACGGCACTTGCGTGACTGTGACAATGAACGATAGCTTCGGTGACGGATGGACAGGTTGCGATATCGTGATTACTGATTTGGAGGGCAATGAAGTGGTAAATACTTCCTTGACCAACGATAACAGTGACGGTTCATTCTTGCAGGAAGTATACTGCATGGAAGCAGGATGCTATATCCTTACCACTGGTGATGATACGTTCGACTTCGAGCCAACTTGGACGATTGCCGGCTTATTCGGTGGTGTGCTCTCAGGAGGTGAGAATTATGGTCCTGCTTACATCAGTGTAGGTGGCAACAACTGTATCGAAGGTTGTGACATTGCTTGTGCATGCAACTACGACCCAGCTGCGAACATCACAGTACTCGATGAGTGTGTGTTTGACGATTGCGCAGGTTGTACCTATGCGGATGCAAACAACTACGATCCAGCTGCTGGAAACGATGACGGTTCATGTGTGTTTGACCTTTCAAACCCATGTCCAGCGGACATCAACCAGGATGGTTCTGTAACCACTGCTGACTTGCTTGAATTCTTAGGAGCATTCGGAACAGTTTGTGAATAATCCTTTAGACTGATATGGAAAAGGGCCTGACATTTGTCAGGCCCTTTTTTTATGCCCCTATTTCTGATGTATCTTAAACTCCTGATGTTGTATTGTCGAAGAATCATAAGCCTGCCGTTTCTTGGATTTGGCCTCAAGACCCTTTTGACCGCAGGGCTTCTTCTTTATTCGCTGGCCGTTGTCGCGCAATTGGTAGAGGATGATGCTATAATGGGTGTGCTAACGGATCATACGGGTGGCTACCTTGGAACGGGTGTGAGCTTTGCAGATTTCAATGGTGATGGAAAGGATGATTTGAGTTTTGGTCACCATGAAGGTGATTTGCGTTTTTATGTTTCCACTGATGGGGGTTTCGAAGAACTTGACTTGGGGTTGACTACGCCGGAAGTACAATCAAAGGGTTTGCTATGGGCAGATATTGATAACGATGGTGACCAGGATTTGTTTGCCGCTTTTCGTTTAGCGCCGAATAAATTGTGGATTAATGAAGGAGACATGAATATGGTCGATGTCAGTGAGACATGCGGTATTGCTCAAGATAATCGGAGAAGTTTTGGGCCGGCCTATGGAGATTTTGATCGAGATGGACGGATTGATCTATTTGTTTCCAACTATGGTTACGGAGTTGACATTCCTCAAGGCAATGAGCTCTATCGCAATCTTGGAGATGGAACTTTTGAAGAGGTTTCAGATGATCTTGGAATGGGCGGCGCAAATTTGCAATCGTTTCAAGCTCAGTGGGTGGATGTGGATCGGGACGGTTGGTTGGATTTGAATGTGATTCGGGATCGCTTCATCTACCCCAATTTATTCTATATGAATAACGGATCATCAGGTGAGGTTACCTTTGAAGAGTCGGCCGAATCCATGGGATTGGATGTGGCCATCAATTGCATGTCCACCTGTGCCCATGACTATGATCGAGATGGAGACATCGATTTTTTCTTATCTGGTGGCCTGGAAGGAAATGCTTTCCTTCAAAATGATGGTTCGGGTAACTTCACTGATATCACCACAGAATCTCTTGCGATGAATGAAATTTGTTGGGCCGGTCAATGGATCGACGTGGATTCTGATGGATGGGAAGAACTGCACGTTGCAACAAGCATCGCAGTATACGTCGATTACCCCGCGATCTTATACCAATTTAATCAAGAACCTGATGAGCTCTTCACGAATAATCAAGGGACACTGGAAGAAACAGGTACGCTTTTTCAAAGCGTAACATCTTTGGGCTATTCCACGGCAATTGGAGATTACAATGATGATGGATTTGTTGATTTGGTTTCACATCACATTGGCCCAACACCTGAATTTCGAACGAGCACGCCGAACGAAAATAATTGGCTCAAGGTTCGCCTCGAAGGTACCGAGAGCAATCGCGATGCCATTGGGTCGAAAATTGAAATTTGGCGAGGAGGCAATTATTGGTACCGAGAAACGTATTGCGGCGAAGGTTACTTATCTCAGAATTCACGCTGGGAACATTTTGGGTTGGGTTCAGCTACGGAAGTGGATTCGGTGACCATACATTGGCCAAATGGATTGGTGGAAACCTGGCAAGAAACGGAAGCCAACCAGAACCTTCTATTGATAGAAGGGACAGCACCTTGCGAAGATTCTTGCTATGGATGCACCTATAGCAATGCATGCAATTATAACACCTTGGCGACCATTGATGATGGTACATGTGACTTCTCGTGTTTCTTTGACGAGGTCATTTGCGGACAAGGTTCCATTTGGAATCAGAATACCGCTCAATGCGAAGTGTCATGCCTTGGGGATTTGAACAACAATGGCACAATTGATGTGGAAGATCTTCTCGTTTTTCTTAGTGCCTTTGCCTCTGTGTGTCCTTGATTATGTTGATGTTAGCTTTGGATATAAGGATGTCCTGGCTTATTTTTAATAACTGCATGAATTGGAGCCGGATGGTTATTCGGACTTCTACATTGTCATGCGCTCATTTGTTTCAGTACGTTTTACCTCTGTACCCACCTTCTTAAGCAGGTTGGGGGCTTTAGCTGCACTTTTGGGAACTGTATCTACCGTTTGTAGCCAAACGAATTTCTCTGATGTTAGCAATCAACTTAGCATACTCAGCGACCATACAGGGGGTTATTTGGGTGCGGGATTAAGCGTTGCTGATTTCAACGGTGACGGAATCGATGATTTGAGCTTAGCACATCACGATGGCTATTTAAAGTTTTACTTGGGCAATGGTGAGGGTTTTGAGAATTATCTACTCAATCTTTCGGATTATCCTCACGAAGCAAAATCAATCATTTGGGTGGACATTGATAATGATGGTGATCAAGATTTATTCATCACTTATCGGTTGGAGCCGAATCGCATGTACTTGAATCAAGGAGATCTGATCATGCAAGATATCAGCAGTTATTGTGGCATCCTCATGGAGAATCGCAGGAGCTATGGCGCCAGTTTTGGGGATTACGACAATGACGGTTTAGTGGATTTGTTTGTGGCCAATTATGTGAGTGGATCTGATGCGCCGTTTAATGAGCTTTACCATAACCTTGGAAATGGTCAGTTCGAAGAGGTAACGTTTGAGTTGGGAATGGGACAGGCCCTGCAGCAAAATTTTCAAGGTCATTGGGTGGATTTCAACGAGGATGGTCTGCTCGATCTCCATCTGATTCGAGATCGATTGTGCTTTGATAATTACTATTATGAACAGCAGCTGGATGGGTCATTTGTAAATACGGCGAATGAACATGGCTTGGACCTCATGGTGAATGCGATGTGCACGTCAACCGCTGATTTTGATCGTGACAATGACCAAGACCTGTACATTGCTGCGGGAATGTTCGAAGGTAATTTTTTAATGGTCAATGAAGGAGGCAATTTTGAACCTTATGAAACGGTTACAGGAGATAGTGTTGCTGTGCATCTTACCTCTTGGGCTTCCACATGGTTTGATCCAGACAATGACGGATGGGAGGATTTGCACGTCTGCACAGGCTTCAGTGTTTATACCAATTATCCCGGGATATTCAATCAATATCCGGATGTGCCAGATCAGTTTTTCTGGAATCAAGGTGGGACTTTTGATGAGGATGATTCGGGGATGTTTGATCCCAATGTCCTGTCTTTCTCCTCTGCGTCTACGGATTACAATTCCGATGGCTTTCCGGATTTGATTACCAATTCGGTAGGTGAATTTGTTCAGGTGTTGAAGGCAGAACCGAATAGCAACCGCTGGTTAAAAGTCCATCTCGAGGGAACACAGAGCAATCGCGATGGCATTGGTGCGACAATCCGCATTTATAGAAATGGATTGCTTGGGAGCAGAATGACACATTGCGGAGAGAACTTTTTGTCCCAAAGCAGTCGGTGGGAACATTTCGGATTGGGGTTAAGCACCATCGTGGATTCCCTGGTCATCGATTGGCCGTCAGGGATCAGTGATCGATATTACGATATCGAGCCAAACCAATCCATCATGGCAGTTGAAGGGGAAACCTCGGGAGATGTACCTCCTTGTTCAGGTCCCGTTTGTTACGGCTGCACTTACCAGATTGCCTGCAATTTCGATTCCGATGCAAACGAAGACGATGGCAGTTGTGATTTTGCCTGTTGGACAGATGCCGTGGCATGTGGT
>DCPZ01000077.1:7725-22251 GCA_002323795.1 Flavobacteriales bacterium UBA1531
CTGTCCTACCGACTTGAACGATGATGGCGTGACGAGTGTTCTCGATTTATTGCTTTTTCTTATTGCGTTTGATAGCCAATGCTCCGAATGATGAAATTTATCAAATATCCAATTTGGTGTAAGACAACAATATTTTTTGCATCGTGTCTGATTCACTTGGCTTCAATCGCACAAATGGCAGATGTGAGCAACCTCATTGGCTTGTCAACGGATCATACAGGTGGTTTTTTAGGAGCTGGCGTTAGTTTTGCGGATTTCAACGGAGATCGCATCGACGACTTGAGTTTTGCTCATCACCTTGGTGACCTGCGTTTTTATGAGGGCACAGGAGAGGAGGCCGGATTTATTGAAGTGGATTTGGATTTACCTGACTACCCTTTTGAAGCTAAAATGATATTGTGGGCTGATATTGACAACGATGGGGATCAAGATCTTCTCATTACCTATCGCCTTGCGCCCAATCGATTGTTTCGAAATGACGGTGGCGAATTTGTGAATGTGAGTGCAACATGTGGTATCAATCAGGGTGCGCGCAAGAGTTACGGTGCGTGTTTTGGCGACTATAACAAGGATGGATACCTCGATTTGTTTGTGGCCAATTACACCTCTTCTTTTGATGAGTACGCCTTCAATGAATTGTACGTGAACCAAGGAGATGGAACATTCGAAGATGTAACAATGACATCGGGAATGTATGAAGTGACCGGGATTCAGTCTTTTCAGGGCCAGTGGGTGGACTTCAACCAAGATGGTTTATTGGACCTTCATGTGGTGAGGGATCGAACGATTTATGCCAACCATTTTTTTGAGCAGCAATCTGCTGATGCGGTTGCGCCATTTATTGAAAAGGCTGGCGAGGTAGGATTAAATGCGACCATCAACTGCATGTCGACCAGCATTTCAGATTACGACGGTGATTTGGATATGGATGTTTACATCACCGCATTTCCAGATGATCAGAATTGGTTGTTGGTGAACAATGACTATTCATTTTCACCTCTCAATGAAGACAATGGAGAAACTCCCATGGACAGTTTACAAGTGGATGCCGTTTGTTGGGCTGGAAATTGGCTGGATGTCGACAACAATGGCTTCGAGGATTTACATGTGGCAAATGGCTACAGTGAATACACGAATTATCCAGCGATATTGGATGTTTATGATGAGCCAGACAAGCTGTTTCTTAGTGATAATGGGGTGTTTTCAGAATCTCAAATCAACTTGTTTCAGAACGTGAATACGTTGTCATTCAGCACAGCGGTGGGAGATTTCAATCGAGATGGTTTTCCTGATTTGGTATCCAATTGTGTCGGGGATTATGCACAGGTTTTGCGCGCTGATCCCAATGAGAACCATTGGATTAAATTTTGGTTGGAAGGGAGCATGAGCAACCGCGATGCAATTGGCGCAACGATTGAAGTTTGGACCAATGGAACTCCTCAAAGTCGCATGTTGTTTGCAGGTGAGAACTATCTGGGTCAAAACAGTCATTGGGAACATTTTGGCATTGGCGACATGCCTTCTGTGGATTCTGTTGTCGTGAACTGGCCCATCGGGCTGCCATCTGTACACGTTGGTTTGGCTGCGGATGAACATTGGTTGCTCGTGCAGGATGAGGAGCCGATTAGTCTCTGGACTTCTCAGAATGCATGCGAGGACGAATGCTATGGCTGCACCTACGGAGAAGCTTGCAATTTCAATCCCGAAGCCAATATTGATGATGGATCCTGCAGTTTTTCTTGTTGGTCCAATCCTGAAGCTTGTGGCTTAGGCACCGTTTGGGATGAAGGATCTGCTTCCTGTGTGCCGGATCCTGACCCCTGTGTAGGTGACTTGAATTACGACAATACCGTCACTGTAGCAGATTTACTGCTTTTGCTCAATGTGATGTTCGGTGCTTGCCCGGAATGAGGTCAGTTCATCGGTCTTCTCGGGGAGATGGCAGGTGTTGATCCATCATCACCAGCGCTGCAGCGAATGTAGCAGCTCCTAGTTCCAGTTCTCTCTTGTGGACATTTTCGAACACATCTTGACTGCTGTGATGGAAATCAAAGTAACGCTGTCCATCTGGGCTCAGTCCGAGCATAGTTGGACGGGGTGTCAGGGCTTTGAGAGGTGAGATGTCTACCCCGGCGCCGCCGCGCCGAAACAAGTGCACATTGTAAGGCGCAAAGAGGTCTTCCCAACTCCTCACAATTGCCGTTGCAGAATCGCTGGCATCAATTCTAAATCCCCGAGGGACAAAGCCACCTGCATCGGATTCCATTGCAGCCAAATGCACCAAGGCAGATTGCTCGTTTTCAATGCCCGCCTGCCGCGCATATTCTTTGCCTCCACGATTTCCATTTTCTTCATTGATGAACAGCACAAAACGCAGTGTGCGTTTTGGCTTGTACCCAATGGCCTTGAGAATTCGCAGGGTTTCGAGGGTATGCACAACACCCGCACCATCGTCATGGGCTCCTTCGCCAATGTCCCACGAATCCAAGTGTCCTCCGATGGTGATAATCTCATTTGGAAATACCGTTCCAGTCCATTCTCCAATAACATTGCCTTGTTCGACATCATCGAACGCTTCGCAGTTCATTTGCAGGGAAACCTCTAAGTCTGGATGCATCTTGAGTTCGTGGCTCAACATGCTTGCGTCCACGGTGGAAATGGCCGCTGCTGGAATCCGTTCAATGGCATCCTTGTACCGCAACGCTCCTGTGTGGGGAAGCGTGTCCAAAGCGTGGGTCATGGAACGAACAAGTGCGCCAATTGCGCCGGCTTTTGCTGCTGCACTTGCCCCATTTCCGCGCTGATCAACAGCGCCTCCATACGCCGCTCCTGTATTGATCAAAACTGGATCCATCGGTCGGTTAAATAAAACAATTCGCCCTTCGATGACCGAGCTTGACAAAGTATCGAGTGCATTGACATCTTTGACCATCACGATTTTTCCACGGATGGCCTGGTCGTCGGGAGTGCCAACGGACCCTCCGAGTGCAGTGACGTGAAGAGGGATATCTGCATGACCGATGTGCGCTGTGGAACGCGCAACATCTCCCCTGGTCCAACTGGGCACCAAGACGGGCATGACCCATGTGCGGTCTGCTCCGTATGCGTCCATTACGGATTGTCCCCATTTCATTGCATTTGCTGCACTTTCGGATCCGCTCAATCGATGTCCAATGTCTTTGGTCAGGTGGCGTAGATTGGAATATGCCTCTCCGTTTCCAAGGGCTTCGTTGTAAATCGAGCGCAAGAGTAAACTGTCGTTACTCGATTGTGCCGATGAAACAGTAACGCAGGGCAAACAGACAATGATGATGAATGAGATTCGATTCATGGTGGAAAATTACGGGAATATTTGCCGCAGTGGAAGGATTGAATGGAACATGCCACTCGAGTTTTCACGATTACCTTTGGTGTCCATACAGCACATTACCATGAGGCATAATTTATCTGAGGTTACGGAATTGATGCGAGATCGGCGCAGTATTTCACCTGAGCGTTTTTCATCTCGGAAAGTTCACAAGGAAGTCGTCGAGTTGATGCTGAGCAATGCGACTTGGGCTCCGACACATGGCATGACCCAGCCTTGGCGTTTTGCTGCTTATGTTGGTGATGGTATGAAGTCCATCGGTCCTAAGCTTGCAGAATGGTATGGTTTAGCGGCCGGTGAAGCTGCTATGGAAGGGAAGGTAGCAAAGCTAAAAGCCCGCGGGGAACGGGTGTCGGCCATGATCATTGTGGGCGTCAAACCTGACCCGAATGGAAGAATTGACATTCGCGACGAACGCTACGCCGTGGCATGTGCCATGCAAAACATGTACTTGACATGCACTGCTCATGGCCTTGGAGGGTTTTGGTCCACACCTTCCATGATTCACCTGCCCGAGGTGCGAGAGTTTGCGGGTTTTGATGATGATACAGAGGTTTTGGGGTTTTTCTATGTCGGATACCCGGAAGGAGAATGGCCCAAAAGCCACCGTAAGCCTCTTGAATATGTAACCCGATGGGTGGAGTCTGCGGAATCTTGAATGCGCTCAGGGCAGATAAATCCTGAGTTCAACAGCGAATGCAGACTGTGGTAGAAAAATCCTGACTTTTGATTGGTCAAGAAGACCTTGCTTCCATTGTGCTTCGCCCCAACGATTTGAGTTCCATTCCCGCCAATACGTGAACCCTGCGTAGAACGAGGCATCATCGCTTGTTTTTCCTTTTATTTTAAGTCCGACGTCTGCTCTTAGGGGCACACTCAGTCGTTGCTGCCGATTTTCTTCTACAGAGTATTCGCTGTAGATGGTGGCATTTTGCTGATAGTCAGCTGTAAAAACATCGCTGAGAAGGAAATCAAAGCTGATACCGGTGCCAGCCGACAACTCTGTCTTGGCATTGATAGGAACTCGGACGATTCCTAGGAGTGGCATGCGATAGCGACTCGATCGCAAGCGCAACGTGTCATACAAGAAGCTATCTCCGGATTCGTTGACTTCCCAGTCGGAGTTGTAGTTCAATTCCCAATCGGCAATCATACGCAGGGTCTCCAACCCGATTTCAACGCTCCATTGGTCATTGATGTTTCGGCGTATGCGTGCTCCAAATCCGTTGCCTCCTTTCGGGTTCCACAAGATGCTAAGTCCTTCGTCAGAGGCAGCAACAGCCTCAAAACCGACTGCCTCAAGTGGAACCATATAGAGACCTCCTATGGAAAGACTCCAAGGGTTGTCTGCCTTGATGCGTTGCGCGTTTGCAGCACTAGAGAAAAAGCCGATCAGGGCCAATACGACTGCGCCGAGCGTGACAGCGAGCATGGCATTGCGCAATCCTTTGACTGGTATGAATTTTGTACGGTATTGTGCATAGACCAGATGATTGGCATTCAAGGCCTGTTTAAAATATGTACGTGCCACACCAAAAAGCCATTCGCTGTTTTCACGATGTCGTTCGAATGGGATTTGGGCATTTTTGAGGCGCTGCTCGAAATCGTCTGCGTGGTCGTCTTCTCGAAATGAAAAGACGTAATAGCGATTGTCACCGGGGTGGATGAAGTAGTTTGTCCAGCGCATATGATCATCAACGAAGATAGAAGTCTCGTGCTGTTTTGCAAAAAAAGCCCACCTCCATTGACGGAGACGGGCCTTTCGGTTTCAATTTAACTTCAGCAGCATCGGGCTCAACTTTCAGCTACAATGTGAAAGCTAAGCGAAATTTCATCATTGATTAATTTATCACCGAGGTCAGGGAATAAATCGGGGAACGTGCCAGATCTGAATTTGACATTGTATTTGGAACGATCGAATGTCATGTCACCATCGAACGTCAATTGATTCCCATCTTGAATAACGTCAACAGGAAAGGAAATGGGGTGGTTAATGCCACGAATGACGAGTATGCCACCTGCGAAGGATTGGCCTTCTTTGGTTTTGACGCTTTCCAATTTCAATTCAGCGAAGGGATGCTTATCAACCCCAAAAAAGTCATCTGACTTCAGATGACCTTCCAATCTATCCTTGGCTCGTCCTGACAAATCAGTTACGTTTAGACTGGCCATGTCCATAGCAATGAATCCTGAGGACACTCGATTGTCAGTGACCTGGACGGAGCCTTTGTACACATTTAAAGTTCCCGTGTGCGTCTCCGTAGTGATTTCAGTCCCAATCCAATTGCAAGTGCTTAGCTCTTGATTGATTTGGTATTTGCCATCAGAGAATGCAGTGTTTGAACCTTTTGTGGCAATTTTCTCATTTGTAGCATCCTCGGTTCCATTGTTGGTTTCGGTGGGCGTGTTACCGCAGTTCACGAGCAGGAGCAATGCAAAGAGAGTGGCAAGTAAATTTTTCATTTGAATCATTCGGTTTGTGTAATAACAAGCTCAGTCCTTATTGGTTCTGCAATTGAGATTTTACGAATTGCGCAATAAGTTTTCCATCGGCTTTTCCCGCCATGGATGCTGAAGCTCGACCCATGACTTTGCCCATATCGGCCATTGACGAAGCGCCCATTTCAGAGATGATGCTGGCTACGTTTGCTGCAATTTCATCTTCATTCAATTGCTGAGGTAGAAATTCTGCAATCACTTTGGCTTGACTTCTTTCCTCAGCTTCGAGGTCGGTCCTACCTTGCTCTTTGTAGATTTCTGCGGACTCATTGCGTTGCTTGAAGAGTTTGTTGAGAATGGAAAATGCTGCAGCGTCATCGATGCTTTCGGCTTCGGCACCTGTTTTCGTTGCTTCGAGAAGCAGTTTGCTCTTGATGTCTCTCAATGCGCTGAGCCGTTCTTTGTCTCTGCTGCGCATGGCATCTTTGATACCTTCTGAGATGGTGGTATAGAATGACATGGGTGATTCAATCAACGTTATCGTGCAAGAAGGGATTGTCGTTTCGAAGTTCGACGTGTCGTTCTCCTTCTTCGTCAACTTGCTCATTGAGCGTAAATCGGCTGACTTGAGACTTAGACGAGTGATCTACGTCGTCTAAAATGACTTGACGACGCTTGTAGGCCGGCTCAGCTTCGAGGTTGGCGAGTCCGCCTGGTGTTTTGAGTTTACGTGTGAATTGTTGGATGCGTTGATTGCGTCCTGCATCTCCCGAGTCGGGTTGTCGAGTCACCGGCTGAATGGGCACACGGTTGGCGGATGCTGTGGTATCAGATGTTTTGGAAAGTGGTGCCTTTTGGGGCGGAACGGATTCCTCTTTCTGTGCTTCATGGAAACGGATTCCTCCCAAGTTTGGCTCGTCTGAGGTGATGGGAAGGGGGTCGCTATCCAATGTGTAAACCGTCTTGGTTTCATCGCCCTTTAACTCCTCGTCTGCTGCGGCTTCTTCTTCAGATTGTGAGGAGACAAGGGGCTCGCTTTCTGGCACGGTTTCATTTGCTGCTGGCTCCTCGGATATTTCTGGGGTAACCTCTGCGGTTGTCTCGGACTTCAAAAATGGAGTTTCTTCTCCTTCTTTCACGGTCTGCGGCTGCGGAGTCTCGCCGAAAATGGTGGCCGCAGGTGTTGTCACAGGCGCGGTGATTTCTTTTTCAGCACCCAAAACAAAACGAGTTGTTTTTTCAGTTTGATCTGGATTCCACTGATCTTTTCCTTCGAACCCTGTAGCGATGACAGTCACGCACAAGTCATCTGTCAATGACTCGTCTACTCCGTATCCCCAAATGACTTCGGCAGATTGGCCAGCAGCACTTTGGATGAAGTCGGTGATTTCCATGATCTCGTCCATCAGGATTTCTTCGTTGCCAAACGTAATGTTCAACAGCACAAAGTGAGCTCCAGTGATGTCACAATCATTCAGCAGAGGAGATTCGAGTGCCTCGATGACAGCGGTGCGAGCCCGGCCCTCCCCGGATGCAGTACCCGAGCCCATGATTGCACGTCCAGAATTCCTCATGACCGTATTCACATCGTTCATGTCAACGTTAATTTCACCAGTGAGTGTGATGACCTCAGCGATTCCTTTTGCAGCGGTGCAGAGAATTTCATCTGCGTTGTTGAACGCTGCTCGAATGGTCAAGTTGCCATAAAGTTCGCGCAGCTTGTCGTTGCGTATGATGAGCAAGGTGTCTACGGACTGACGAATCTGCTCGAGGCCATCTTGTGCTTGAGCTGTTCTTCGTTTTCCTTCAAATTGGAAGGGGATCGTGACGATGCCAACGGTTAGAATATTCAACTCTCTCGCTGCTTGCGCAATAACAGGAGCTGCGCCTGTTCCTGTGCCTCCGCCCATGCCTGCAGTGATGAATACCATGCTGGTGTTGTCTCCAATAAGCTCCTTGACCTCGTCGAGGGACTCGATGGCTGCATTGCGACCAACTTCAGGAAGTGACCCCGCTCCTTGTCCGCCAGTGAGCGTAAGCCCCAATTGAACTTTGACGGGCACAGGACTGGCTTCGAGGGCTTGTGCATCGGTATTGCAGACAATGAAGTCTACGCCTTGAATGCCACGATTGTACATGGTGTTTACGGCATTGGAGCCGCCGCCGCCAACGCCAATCACTTTGATGGGGGCGTTCAGATTCACTTCTGAGGGAGTGGATTGAAATGTTTCGTTCATGATGTTTCTATTGTGAGAGAAGTGAAAATCAAGTGAGCTCTTCGTCTTCGATGAAGTAGCCTTTGAGGCGATCAATCAAGCGTTCTTTGGTAGAACCGACGTTGACATGTTCTCTTCGTTTTTCGGCCGATTCTGATCGTGGGGAGAGTCGATCGTAGCCTTGTATGACCAGACCAACTCCCGTCGAGAAACTCGGGGCAGTAGCATCTTGGTTTGGCGCCTCGGCGAGATGTTCGCTTGGAAACCCTACGCGGCAGTCCATTCCTGTTACGTATTGAAAAAGTTGGGTAATGTGTCGCAATTGGCTTCCACCTCCTGTAAGTACAACCCCACCAATGAGTTGATCTTCAAAGCCTGAATTTCTAATTTCAAAATGCACGTGCTCAATGATTTCAGTAACCCGTGCTTCAATGATAGCCGCCAAATTCTTGAGGCTAATTTCGCGAGGATTGCGTCCCTGCAACCCGGGGATGCAAACGATTTCATTGTCTTTCATCTCGGTCGATATTGCGGAGCCAAATCGCTGTTTCACCTGTTCTGCTTGCTTCTTCATGATTTGACAACCTTGTCGAATGTCTTCGGTGAGTACGTTTCCTCCAAATGGAATCACAGCAGTGTGTCGTATGATTCCATCCTGAAAAATGGCAATGTCTGTAGTGCCACCTCCAATGTCAACCAGAGCGACTCCGGCTTCTTTCTCTTCTTCACTGAGCACCGATGCCGATGATGCCAACGGCTCCAGTATCAATTGGTCGACCACAAGTCCGGCCTTCTTGATGCAGCGATTGATGTTGCGAATGGCAGCGATTTGACCAATGATCACGTGAAAATTGGCCTCCAATCGAATCCCGCTCATCCCAACGGGTTCCTTGATACCACCTTCATTGTCGACCGCGTATTCTTGCGGGAGGACGTGCAAAATTTCTTCGCCGGGTTGCATGACCTGGCGGTACATGTCTTGAATCAGAGCATCGATGTCACCTTGGCTGATTTCAGATTCCAAGTCATCACGCGTGCGCTGCCCACGGGTCTGTTGGCTTTTGATGTGTTGCCCAGCGATACCCACATTGACCAATTCAATTTCACAACCAGAAGTGCGCTCGGCCTCTTCAACGGCTTTTCGAATGGATTCTACTGTGCGTTCAATGTTCGCTACTACGCCACGTGAAACGCCAACCGATTCGCTTTTGCCGTAACCGAGGATTTCAATTTTGCCGTGTTCATTTCGGCTGCCGACGAAGCAAGCGATTTTGGTGGTTCCGATGTCAAGACCGACGACCAGTTCGTCGTTTTGAGGGGAGTGCTTTTGAGAATCCATGGATGATGATTTCGTACTTAATAATATCGTTGGGCAACAACTTGGCCTTGGTAGGACAAATCAATGCGCTTGTAATCGTTCAGGTTTCCACGGCTTATTTGCTCGTGGTAAAATGTGAAGAGCTTGTCAAGTTTTTTCTGCAACTCCTCAGTGTTGTTGAGCACAATGCGCGCATTGCCAATGCGAGGAATGATTTCAATTTCGCCTTCTGCTTTGACTATAATCTGGTCACAAAATGCGGCCCAGAATGAATCGTTCCTAACGGCTTGAATGAAGTGGATGGCGGTTTGAGCAGTTTCAACGCTCGCAGCATGAATGACTGGAACACGTGCTGTAAAATGGGGCGACAACTCGAGTGGATTCCCCTCAGAGTCGATGTAGAGGTCAACAACATCTGCGTCTGCATGAAGCCGAGCAATCGGTTTACGTTGGGTGACCTTGAGGTGAAGAACGCGATCCAAACCGGGGTACACTTCTACGTCATCAACAGCGGGAATGGATCGGACCCAATTGGCCACTTCTATGAGATTTAAGTCTGCAAAGAAGCTACCGCTGATGCTGTCGTGTTGAAAAATGACATCCTTCACCCCGGCGGCATCGACAAAAAACATCCCGTCGATTTCTTCCACGTCGACGGCGAGAGCCTTGCATCGGATATTTTGTTCTTCCAATTGCGCAAACCCAACCAGAGCAGCCGTGCCTGCAAGCAGGAGAAAGGAAGCTGTGATGAGTGCAATGCGGCGAATCATAGAGTCAATCTATTCGAATGGTTTGAACCTTTGGGAGTCTTCGCGAAGCCAGTCTGACAGGGGTTGAACGAGGCGATCAATGTCGCCTGCTCCGATGGTCAGAAGAACTTCTGGAGGATGTTCCTTCAGGTTATCGAATATCCGTTCTATTGATGTGAGATGCTTGGAGGGGTTGAGGATGTTTTCAAACAAGCTTTGTGAATCGATGCCATTTATGGGCTCCTCCCGAGCGGGGTATATCGGCAGCAGCAGGATGCGGTCGAATTCGCTCAAAATTTCCGCGAATTCCATCATGTGATCACGTGTTCGGGAGTACAGGTGTGGTTGAAAAATGGCTGTAATGGATTTTTCGGGGTGGTGGAGTCGAACAGCTTCTAAGACGGCGCTGATTTCTTTCGGGTGGTGCGCATAATCATCAATGTACGTGCCATGTGATTCCCGGATGTGGTAGGCAAACCGCCGGTGAATGCCTCCAAACATACCCATGCTTTTCATGCAAGCTCCTCGGTTTGCACCTGCCAGATCGGCCAAGGACAAGGCAGCAAGCGCATTGCTCAGATTGTGCATTCCAGGCATGGGGAACTTGACGGATTCAAACCATTCATCGCGCATTTTGATGTCGGCAACCATCCATCCGGATTCGATTCGGGGGTTGCTTGCAGCGTAATCCAGATGGTTCGCCGTTTGTCGGTTGGTTGCGCATCCATAAGTGAGATCTGCTTCTGCGGATGTGAGTGCCGATTCACGAACGACATGACCAGTGACTTGCTCTCCAAAAGCTGCAAACCCTGCTCGGAATCCATCAGCGTCACCATATATGTCAAGGTGATCTGGATCCATGCTGGTGATGACGGCGTGGGTTGGATTGAGTTGCAAGAAACTTCGGTCAAATTCGTCAGCCTCAACCACCAAGCGTTTGCTTTCAGGATTGAGCAAAACGTTGGAGCCTGTAGAAGCTAAAATGCCTCCGAGAAAAGCGTTGCAGCCACCTGGAGTATCGGCAAGTAAATGAGTGAGCATCGCGGTTGTTGTGGTCTTACCATGAGTGCCCGCCACGGCAAAGGTTTCAAAATTCTGCGCAACGGCACCTAACATTTTACTGCGTTTTATCACCGGCAATGCCAGTTCTGCAATTCGGTCAAATAGCGGATGATTGCGAGGCACTGCGGGGGTGCGAACAATTCCTGTGCGCTCGCTCTCAATGGGGTCAAACCAATGGTTGAAGTGATCCAAGTTTTCTTCGAATCCAATTGAGATGCCCTCCCTCTCCAAAGCACGGGTAAGCGCCGTTTGGGTTTTGTCATACCCGGCAACTTCCAAACCCAATTGTCGGGCATAACGGGCAAGGCCGCTCATGCCAATGCCTCCGATTCCGACGAAATACAAGCGATCCACCGTTTTTTCACCCCATTTCATGTGGAATGCATCAGTAGTTTTTCGAGCTCCGAGACCACGTCCATGGCCGCATTGGGCCGAGCTGATCCTTTTAAGGCATCGGTTAGAGACTTTTGCTGCTCGGGGTCATTAAACAATTGACTCAATGTGGGTTCCAATCGGTCCACGATGTCGCTGTCAGAAATCAATAATGCTCCGCCGCGATCGCTGAGGGATCGTGCATTTTTGGTTTGGTGGTCCTCGGCTACCACCGGAGATGGGACCAGCAATGTGGGTTTGCCGACCAATGCCAATTCTGCAATGGACATCGCACCAGCCCGGCTAGCAATGATGTCTGCCACGCTGTAGGCATGGTCCATTCGGTCAATGAAACCAACACAGACGATGCTTTGCTCTGGTGGCAAGTTCATCGCCCGGAGGACCTTCCCCATGGCTTCTTGATATCGTGCGCCACATTGCCACAATAGATCGTAGGGGAGTGCCTTTTGTTGTTTTTCTATTTGACGGGCAATTGCGAGAACCGCTTCATTCATGGATCCTGCCCCGAGGCTCCCGCCCATGATGAACGCGACAGGTCGGTTGCCGTTGAAACCGAAGTGTGCAACGGCTTTGGCTTTTATATCGGGATGGAGCGTTTGGATCTTGGTAACGTTTTCGCGCAGTGGATTGCCTGTTTCAATGATGCGGTCTGCTGGAAACCAGCGATTCAACCCTGGGAATCCGGCGCATATCAACTGGACTTTATTGGCCAGCAGCCGATTGGTGATGCCGGGAAATGAGTTTTGTTCTTGGATGGCCGTCGGAATGCCTTTGAGTGCTGCTCGGTAAAGCAATGGTCCGCTAGCGAATCCGCCCACGCCCACGGCAATTTGTGGTTTGAATTTCCGGATGATTCTTCCGGCTTTTACCAAGCTACTAAAGAGTTTGAAGGGAAAAGTGAGGTTTCGTTTGCTCCGCCAATTGCGATCGATGCCGCTGATCCATAACCCTTGAATGGGATAGCCAGACTGAGGTACTTTTTCCATTTCCATTCTCCCAATGGCACCAACGAATAGGATTTCACAATCCGGGTACCGGTGTTTTATCTCGTCCGCAATTGCCACTGCAGGGTGGATGTGACCACCTGTTCCTCCACCCGAGATGATAACGCGTTCCAAGGCAACCGATTCTGACCGTTTCTTCATCCGGGGCTTGTTTCGGTTCTGACCATGCGATTGGCAGCTTTCCGGATTTCTCCAGAATTGCGATCATTCTCCCATCCATCGGGTTGTGTGACCGAACGAGATACAGCCAGAATCATCCCAATTGCGAGGCAGGTGAAAACCATTGAGGTGCCACCATATGAGACGAGTGGCAAGGGTTGCCCTGTTGTGGGGAAGAGACGAACAGCTACTGCCATATTGATCATCGCTTGCAAAACCAATAGAAATCCCAACCCCATGGCTAACAGGCCACCAAAATGCCTAGGACAGCGCGTTGCCGTTCGAATCGTCCTGTAGAGTAAAATCACATAGAGAAGGACCAATCCTAGTCCGCCCATGACAGCACCCCACTCTTCGATGATAAATGCATAAATCATGTCTGAGTAAGGATGAGGCAGGAAGTTTCTTGACGTGCCCGACCCCGGACCTTGAGGGAAGATGCCGCCGCGGTTGATTGCGACTTGTGCCAATTCAATTTGATACTCCAAGGCGTCTCCATCTGCAGCATTTCCAACCCCCGCAAAACGTTCAATTCGACCGGCCCAAGTGCCGAATCTTGGCAACAAGTCAGGTGCAGCTTTGCCCAGTCCATAAAGCATGAATAATGCTGCAACCCCTAAGCCTCCAATTTTGAGCATGTGTCGAAATGGCACG
Organism: Flavobacteriales bacterium UBA1531; assembly: GCA_002323795.1. Lineage (GTDB taxonomy): Bacteria > Bacteroidota > Bacteroidia > Flavobacteriales_D > Sanyastnellaceae > UA16. The sequence continues at coordinate 21,087 of DCPZ01000077.1, forward strand.
CCACCGATGAACAACATGCCAATGCACACCAATCCAAGCAATGCTGCGGTTGAGAAATCTGCAGGTAAAATCAGAAAGCAAATGAGGCCTATTGGAATCAAAATGGGAAACACGCCTCGTTTGAAATCGTGCAGTTGAGTGCGTCGATTGTTCAGTTCGCGGGCAACGAATGTGACCAGTACAACTTTTGCGAAATCTGACGTTTGAAGTGTCAGTCCAATGAATGGAATCCTGAGCCAGCGTTTGGCTTCGTTGATGTCGGCACCAAACATCAGTGTGAGCAATAGCAGCGCCGCAGCTACCCAAATTAAGACCTGCGATATGCGCGAGAAATAGCGAAAATTTACCTTGTGCACGAGAAGCATTACCCCCCATCCGAGGGTGAGCATCGTCGCTTGTTTGAATAAAAATCGTAGCGAACTCCCATCGGTTTTATACGCAAGTGAAGAGATGGCGCTGTACACCGCTAAAAGCGAGCACAGACTGAGGATCAACGTGACCATCCAAATGACTTTGTCCCCTTCTAACCAGGCTCCAATTCGCCGATGCAGAGAGCGTATTTCGCCCTGCGTTTCAGAATTTGTCGCGGCTTTGCCCATTTTTAGAGGCTGCGAACGGCGGCTTTGAATGCACGACCACGTTCTTCATAGGATCCAAAAAGATCAAAGCTGGCACAGGCAGGGGATAGTAAGACGGTGCAGCCGGGCATGCCAAGGTCGTATGCCGCTTGAACAGCATCTTGCGCCGTTGCAACTTCAGATGTGCTATCTACTCGGTCGCCAAAGGTTTCGAGCAAGGTTTGATTGTTTTTTCCGAGACAGATGAGGTGATTTACTTTGCTCGTGACGAGGTGTAACAGGGAACTGTAGTCGTTTCCCTTATCCACGCCTCCCGCAATCCAGATTACGGGTCCTTCGATGCTTTCCAACGCGAACCAAGCGCTGTTGACGTTGGTCGCTTTTGAGTCGTTGACGAATTTGATGTTGTTGATCTCTTGCACGAATTCCATGCGGTGTTCAATGGCGTCGAACTGGGATAAGCTCTCTCGTATGCCTTCACTGCGCAATTCGAGAACGCGAGTTGCAACGCTGGCTGCCATGCTGTTGTACAGGTTGTGTTTGCCCTGTAAGGCCAATTCTTGGATGGTCATGGTAAATGGGTTTTG